>NZ_LJQT01000187.1:0-11006 GCF_001400515.1 Pseudomonas meliae
ATTTTGTCTACACCCTCATAACAAGCAGTGAAGAAAGCGCGCACCTTAGCTCAGATGTTCGGGCAGGCACATAAAGAGACTTGCTCGGCAGGCATATATAGGAAAAGTCCTACAATAATTAGCGTATCGGAGTACGTAAAAGCCTACGTTGAACACAAGTGTGTTTAAACGTTAATGCTTATTTCGGTGTGTATTTGGTTATTGATGCACGGGGTGTTTATTACTTTATGGAATCATCATTCATGTGGGTTGATGATTTCCTACGGGACTGAACGTGAATTCACAAGCAGCGCGGTTTTGCATCAGTTGCCGTTTACATAGTTGCGAGGCATTTCCGAAGTCGCTTTAAACAGGAATGCAGATGTCACTCAGGGCTTTGCCCCAGCAAGCGGCTGAGGTCAGGTCCATGCAGGGGTTTGCTCAGGCAGCCGAGCAGGGGCAGGTCGCGCTGCGTGGCAAGCTGCTGCAGGTTTTCAAGATGTACATCAGGCAGGCCGCTGAGAAGAATGGCCTGATGCAGCAAGCCTTGACGGGCTGCCTCGTCGATCAGGTCAAGGCCTGACATATCCGGCAGGCACTGATCGCACAGTAACAGCCCATAGGGCTCCGGACTGCGTAGCATGGCAGCCATGGCCTCTGCGGCGGTGAGTGCGGGAGTCAGTAGAAAATAGCCCTGATTGTTGAGCAGCACCTGAGTGGCGATCAGTTGAAACGGGTGATCTTCCACCAGGAGGATGCGCAGGCTGTGTGTGGACATGAGTTTTCCGGAAAGGCCCTGGCGAGACGTTCAGGCCTCGCAGACGGCGTGCGGACCGTTAGTATCGCAGGCGGATGGATGACGAGCCGGAGTGGCATTCGAAGTGGCTGTAATTATTGAGGGATGCAAGAAAAGCTGCGATAGGACTCGTCTGACATGCATGTAGGGCCTGTCTGAGTTTTGCGAGGCAATCAGGTCTGACCAGCGTTGTATCTGCATGCGCGCAGGTACTCGGCTGGTCTTATCAAAGCTAAAACTGTCCGGAGCGGCCAGTCATTTCCCGGGCCATCTCACTGGCATAGCTGTCGGTCATGCCGGCGATGAAGTCGATCATGCGCAGGAACGAGGCATGCAGCGGTGCCTTGGGATCCGGCGCGCTGTTGCCCAGCAGGTCGAGGATACGTCGATGCTTGAAGGACGGCGTCCTGCCGCCAAACTGTTCGACCGCTGCACCGCAAAAGGCGTTGAGGAGAATTTCCAGGGTGGTGTAGGCGCCTATTTCATGCAGCGTTTTGCGCTTGTCCTGAAAGATTTTCTTGCGCGCCATGTCCTTGGCGTTCAGGACGCAGCGCTTGGCCGGACCGTGCATGTGTTCCACCAGATCCCCGGGCAGCGTGCCCGCAAGCAGGGCGTCCTGTTGTTCGACGAATGCTCTGGCCGCTGCGTTGGTCAGGTGCTCGATGGCCTTGCCGCGCAGGATGGCCAGCTTGCGCCGCCGTGAGTCGCCAGGGCCCAGTTGCCGATAGGTTTCCGGAAGATCATCGCCGACCAGTCCAAGCAGAAGTGACTCCACTTCCGCGTAGTCCAGCAGGTCCATCTCCAGGCCGTCCTCCAGATCGATCAGTGCATAACAGATGTCATCGGCGGCTTCCATCAGGTAAACCAGTGGATGGCGCGCCCAGCGTTGTTCCTCAAGCTGCGGCAAACCCAGCTTGCCAGCGATCTGCTCAAGGATTGGCAGTTCACTCTGATAGCAGCCGAACTTGTGCTTCTTGTAGCCCAGCGAGTCTGCGTGGCGAGCGGTCCACGGGTATTTGAGGTAAGTGCCCAGTGTGGCGTAGGTCAGACGGGTACCGCCGTCGAACTGGTGGTACTCCAACTGCGTCAGCACCCGAAAGCCCTGGGCATTGCCCTCGAAATTGAGAAAGTCATTGCGCTCTGTCTCGCTCATCGCGTCGAGCCAGCCACGTCCGGCAGCCTGATTGAACCAGTTGCGAATTGCGTCTTCGCCAGAATGGCCGAACGGAGGGTTGCCAATGTCATGTGCCAGGCAGGCGGATTGTACAACCATGCCCAGGTCGCTTGGGTCGCACCAGTCGGGCAGCGCAGCGCGCAGGGTTTCGCCAACGCGCATGCCCAGTGAGCGGCCGACGCAGCTGACTTCCAGCGAGTGAGTCAGGCGGGTATGGATATGGTCGTTGCTGGACACCGGATGGACTTGCGTCTTACGTCCCAGACGGCGAAACGCACCGGAAAAGATGATCCGGTCATGGTCCTTGTGAAACGGACTGCGCCCTAATTCTTCGGGGCTGTGCAGTGTCTTGCCAAGTCGTTCGCGGTTAAGCAGGGTTTGCCAATCCAAGGCGTTCACTCCGTCAGTAATGTTGGCCGTAGCTTCCCGGTTCGGCATGCCTGCCGCAAGGCCTGAAGCGCGGACAGACAGAAACAGGGTGTGTTAAAAAGCAAATGCCCGCCCCGGAGCACCGGAGCAGGCATTTGTCACAAGGCTCGAATCACGCAAAAGGTCTGGCGTAGTCAGAGCCTGCGGTTGCGGTTCTGGATGGCGCGACTCTGCATGGCGACCTTGATCAGTGGCGTCAGCGTGATGCCGAGCTTCAACAGGCGACCCAGCAGGCTGGTGCGTCCGGTCTTGGCACGTTTGCCGCTCAGAAACCCCAGCAGGGCGACCGAGCCCACTCCCCAGAGTGGCGCGTGGCGAAAGCCGAGCGCGCTTTTCCAGTCATGGCGGATCCCGCGAAAGCGTTGCAACGGCTGCAGCAGTTGCGTCGACTCATGACGAATTTCCTGACGGTGCATCTCCATGCGCAGGCGGATCAACGCCTTGCGCAGTTCTCGACGGGTATTACTCTGGTGCGACTTGGGTTCACTCATGGCATCAATCGCTCGCGGTCGTTGGCCAGCTCTTCAAGGGTTGCGTGGAATGGCGACGACTCATCGAAAATCGCTGCCTTGAGGCGCAGCCCGCAGAAGATGGCGGCCAGCAGGTAGAACGTGCAAAGGCCGACGATACCGGCCAGGCGATAGCTGTCCCACAGAACGATCAGCAACAAGGCCGAGAGCCCAGTGAGCAGCAACAGGCCGAAAACCAGCGCCAGTCCCGCGAACAGCAGCAGGCTGACGGTACGTGCCTTCTGCTCCTGCAATTCGATGCCGAACAGCTCGACGTGCGTGTGCAGCAGGCCAAGGAAAGCAGCGCCAAGACGCCGCGGTGAAGAGCCCGGAGTTCCCTCGGGCGGTGCTGATTCCGTTCCCAGAGTCATGATGTTAGCGCCTTGTAGCCAGCAGACCGATCAGAAAGCCGACACCTGCGGCGATACCGACCGACTGCCAGGGGTTGTTCTGAACGTAATCTTCGGTAGCGATCACTGCAGCCTCACCGCGCTCACGAAGCGAATCTTCAGTGGTCTTCAGTGTTTCCTTGGCACGCAGCAGGCTTTCGCGGATCTGGGCGCGCAGTTCATCGGCCTGATCACCAGCGAGAGAGGCGGTATGCGCCAGCAATTTCTCAGTGTCGGCAACCAGTACCTGGAAGTCGGCTCTCAGGATTTCCTGAGCATTCTGTGCAGTTTGGCGGGCCATGATGTTCTCCGTTTGATGGGCGTATGAATGTTTCGAGTACAGGTGATTCCTGAAGGTTCACTTCGATTGCCGTCTGGTGTTCGATCAGGCTGCGTGCTGCCGCTGCACCTTACTCCAAAAGATCTGTCAGGAAAAACCGCGACATGTTGAAGATTGGGGTTCCGTATTTCTGGCCATTGGCTATGCTCCACACGCGTGATCACGTACATGGCGCGCGATATGAGAGCTGAATGGAGAGAGGCATGGAGCGGCTGTATTCCCTGCAGGGGCTCAGGGGCATAGCTGTCCTTGGTGTGGTGTTGTTTCACATGATGTCGGTAGAGAGCAAGTTTTCCGGTGGCGATATCCTTCTGCCGCCACTGCTCGATTTTTTTCAGTTGGGTGTCGATCTATTCTTTGTCATCAGCGGTTTCGTGATGGTGATCGTCAGTCGTGGCCGTTTCCAGAGTGGGGTCGAGGCCCGGCGCTTTCTGTTCAACAGGGTGTCGCGGATCTACCCCACGTACTGGCTGTACTTTTTCATTACGCTGGCGGTGTACCTGGTGCAGCCGGGCATGGTCAACAGCGGGCATGGGGCGTCCAACTTGATTATGTCGTTCCTGCTGCTGCCCAACGATAAAGTGCTGCTGGTGATGGTGGCCTGGTCGCTGCTGTTCGAACCGTGGTTCTACGTCGTGTACTCCGGCTTTCTGTTGTTTCGTGAACGCAGCGTGCCGCTTCTGCTCGGCGGCTGGGCGCTGATCATCATCGTGTTTAACGTGCTGGCCGACTGGCAGGACTATTCGCCCGCATTGAAGATCATCCTGCATCCCTACGCCCTTGAATTCATTCTCGGCGCAGCGCTGGCGTTGTTCTTTTATGGTCGGCACAGCGCGCGCGCGCCGACCGCTGCCGTCCTTGCCTCGCTGGGAGGTGCGCTGCTGCTGGGCGTGCCCCTGATCGGTTACTTCCGGTTATACGACAGTCAGGGCTTGCTGCGCATGCTCATGGTCGGCGGTACTTTCGGCCTGTTGGTACTGACCCTTGCCCTGCTCGAACGACGTCGACAACTGGCTGTGCCAGGGTTTTTGGTCGCTGTGGGCGACATGTCCTACACGATCTATCTGTCTCATCTGCTGGTGTTGGGGGTGATCGGGCGGGTGTGGAGCCTGGTCGGTGCCTGGCCCGAAAGCTATCTGGACAACCTGTTTTTCGCGCTGCTGATGATTGCGGCAACGGTGTGTTACGGCTGGGTCGGTTACCGTTGTTTCGAGAAACCGGTACTGGACCGCGCCAACGCGTTCAGCAAGACGCATTTCCGGGTGTCGACGTGATCGCGGGGTGCGCCTAGAATAATTTTCGGTTGTAGAGGATTTGCCGAGGATCAATTCATGCCGCCCGAATGCCAGCTGTTCAGTACCCTGGGCTGCCCGCTGTGCGAGGTTGCCGAAGCGGTTTTACTGCCGTTCGCCATCGAGCACGGCCTGCTGGTTGAGCTGGTCGACATCTGCGAGGATGAACAACTGTTCGAGCGTTACGAGTTGCGCGTCCCTGTGTTGCGTCGAGTCGACACCGGGGATGAGCTGGACTGGCCATTTGACGCGCCTCAGGTAGCTTCGTTTTTGAGTCGTTGAGCGGCATTGTCGTAGAGCTGCATTCTTCTTTATCCCCCGGACCCGACGCGCATTGAATATCGATACCCGCATCAAATTTCGCCATCTGGTGTGCTTTCTCGAGGTGGCTCGGCAGGGCAGCCTGGCGCGTGCCTCCGATGTACTGGCAATCAGTCAGCCCGCGCTGTCGAAAAGTCTCAAGGAGCTGGAAACACTGCTGGCCACCACCTTGTTTGTGCGCAGCAAGAGCGGTGCGGCGCTGACCGAGGCGGGGGTGGCATTCATGCGTTTCGCCGGGCCGAGCGTCCAGGCCTTGCGTGAAGGTGTCAGTAGCCTGCGCTCGGGTGAACATGAAACTGTTACCGCACGGTTGGGCGTGCTGTCCACGGCTGAAAGCCTGTTGGTTCCGGAGGTGGTCCATCGTCTGCACGAGCGCCACCCCGCGTTGATCGTCAGCGTGATGACCGGCCCCAGTGCCTACCTGCTGTCGCAACTGAGGGTAGGGGAGCTGGACCTCGTGGTCGGGCGCATGACTGACAGCCCGCAGATTCAGGGGCTGACGTTCGAGCATCTGTACAACGAGTCGATGACGCTGGTGGTGCGCAACGATCACCCGTTACTGGCGGCGCCGCTCAAGCCTGAAAGTCTGGAGCAGTTCCCGCTGGTGTTGCCGCTGGCGGGCACCACCATCCGCAAGTTTGCCGACAGTCTTTTCGTACAGTGCGGTATCCGCATGCCGCGTCAGCGCCTTGAAACCCTGTCACTCACCCTGAGCCGCCGCTATGTGCAGTGCAGTGCAGTGCAGTGCAGTGCAGCGATGCGGTGTGGATCGCGCCACTGGATGCGGTGTCGCTGGAGTTGAAAGGTGGCACGCTGGTAGAGCTGGACATGGGTATTCGCGAGCCGGGCGGATCGGTCGGCCTGTGCAGCAACCCGGCCCTGCCGCTGACACGCGCGGCGCAATGGTGTGTGGATGAACTGCGAGGCGTCGGAGAGACCTACCGCAAAGCGCAGTATTCATAACCATTTGGTTATGGATAAACGGTTTTATTTCAATTCTCTATAAGCATGGATCACGCGACACTTCGCCGCAGCCTGTAGCGCAAGTGATCGACGCCTGCGCCCATAAGAAAAACAAGGAGAACGCCATGTCTGCCGCGGACAATAGCCGCTTCGTCATTCGTGACCGAAACTGGCACCCCAAAGCCCTGACACCTGATTACAAGACCTCGATCCTGCGCTCACCGCGCCAGGCGCTGGTCAGTATCCCGCAATCCATTTCCGAAACCACGGGCCCGGGTTTCTCGCATTTGAAGTTTGGTCAGCACGACAACGATCTGCTGCTCAACTTCAACAACGGCGGGCTGCCCATCGGTGAGCGCATCCTGCTGGCCGGCCGGGTCTGTGATCAATACGGCAAGCCGATTCCGCATACCTTGGTGGAGATCTGGCAAGCCAATGCCGGCGGGCGTTATCGCCACAAACGCGATGCCTATCTGGCACCTATCGACCCCAACTTTGGCGGTGTAGGGCGAGCGCTGACCGACAGCGAAGGCAATTACAGCTTCCGCACCGTCAAGCCAGGCCCTTACCCGTGGCGCAACGGCCCTAACGACTGGCGTCCGGCGCATATTCATGTGTCGATCAGCGGCCCGTCGATTGCCACCCGCCTGGTCACCCAGCTGTATTTCGAAGGCGATCCGTTGATTCCTATCTGCCCGATTGTCAAGGCCATCGCCAACCCGGACGCCGTGCAGAGCCTTATTGCCAGGCTCGATCTGGGGATGGGTAATCCAATGGATTGCCTGGCGTACCGCTTTGACATCGTGTTGCGCGGCCAGCGCAAGACACACTTCGAAAACTGCTGAGGAGGCCCGACATGCCCGTTCAATTACTGCAGGAAACCCCTTCGCAAACCGCTGGCCCGTACGTGCACATCGGTCTGGCACCGCAAGTGGCTGGCAATCCGACCCGTGAGCTGGAAATCTGGAACGAGATGGCCGGGCCCGACGCGCCGGGCGAGCACATCGTGCTGCTGGGCAACGTCTTCGACGGCAACGGTCATCTGATCCGCGATGCGTATCTGGAATTCTGGCAGGCCGACCATCAAGGTGCGTATCACAGCGAATTCGATCCGGAGCGGCCGTTCAACGGCTTCGGCCGCACGGCGACCACTGACGACGGCCAATGGATTCTAAAGACCATCAAGCCAGGCTCGGCACATAATGCGGCCGGGGTGCCGATGGCTGCGCACATCAACGTTTCGCTGTTTGCCCGTGGTATCAATATTCATCTGCAGACGCGGCTGTATTTCGACGACGAAGCGCAGGCCAATGCTCAGGACCCGGTGCTCAATCTGATCGAGCAGCCGCCGCGTCGCGAAACGCTGGTCGCGCGCCGCTGCACGCATGATGGGCAAACGGCCTATCGTTTTGATATCCGCGTGCAGGGTGAGGGCGAAACAGTGTTTTTCGATTTCTGAATCGGTTGTCGATTTGCGTATCAATGTGCGTGCGTTCCCGGCGCCTGCATCGGCAGGCGACCTTATAAAAATAAAAGGACATCTCCATGACGCTTTCCGCCAGCCGGCCTGTGCCGTGTACGCTCGACGTTCAGGCCTTCATCAATGCGCAACCGCTGTCCGGGTATCAGTGGCGGGTGGTTGCGCTGTGTTTTCTGATCGTGTTTCTCGATGGCCTCGATACCGCCGCAATGGGCTTCATTGCACCAGCGCTCAGCCAGGACTGGGGCATCGACCGGGCCAGCCTGGGCCCGGTGATGAGCGCTGCGCTGATCGGCATGGTATTCGGCGCGCTGGGTTCCGGCCCGCTGGCCGACCGGTTCGGGCGCAAGGTCGTGCTGGTGTTCGCGGTGTTTCTGTTCGGTCTGTTCAGCCTGGCGTCTGCTTACAGCAGCAACATTGATCAACTGCTGGTATTACGCCTTCTGACCGGGCTGGGGCTCGGTGCAGCGATGCCCAATGCCACCACGTTGTTGTCGGAATACACGCCCGAGCGGCTCAAGTCGCTGCTGGTGACCAGCATGTTCTGTGGTTTCAATCTGGGCATGGCCTGTGGTGGATTTGTGTCGGCCAAACTGATCCCGAGCATGGGCTGGCACAGCCTGCTGATGCTGGGCGGTATTCTGCCGTTGATACTGGCGATGGTACTGATGGTCTGGCTGCCGGAATCAGCGCGGTTTCTGGTGGTGCGCAATCGCGGTGCGGAGCGTATTCGCAAAGTGCTGGCACCGATTGCGCCGAAGGCGTTGGCTGGCATCACCGATTTCAGCGTTCCCGAGCAGAAAACGGTCAGTAGCCGCAACGTGCTGAAAGTGATTTTCTCCGGTACATACAGCGCTGGCACGCTGTTGCTGTGGCTGACGTATTTCATGGGTCTGGTTATCGTCTACCTGTTGACCAGCTGGCTGCCGACGTTGATGCGCGACAGTGGCGCGAGCATGGAGCAATCGGCGTTCATCGGTGCGCTGTTCCAGTTCGGCGGGGTGCTGAGTGCAGTGGGGGTCGGCTGGGCAATGGATCGTTACAATCCGCATAAGGTCATTGGTCTGGCCTATGCGCTGGCGGGTGTGTTCGCCTGGCTGGTCGGGCAGAGTCTGGGCAATGTCGCCTTGTTGGCCACGCTGGTGCTGCTGGCCGGTATGTGCATCAACGGCGCACAGTCGGCAATGCCTTCACTGGCAGCGCGTTTCTATCCCACCCAGGGGCGTGCCACTGGCGTGTCGTGGATGCTCGGAATCGGCCGCTTCGGCGCGATTCTCGGCGCCTGGGCCGGTGCCCACACTGCTGGGCCTGGGCTGGAGCTTCGAACAGGTGCTGACGGCGCTGGTGGTCCCGGCTGCCCTGGCCGCGATAGCGGTGCTGATCAAGGGCTGGGTCAGTCATTCGGACGCTACCTGAAACCTTTCAATCTGGAGTGGTGATGTGAACAGAGTGAGCAATCAACTTTTCGATGCCTACTTCATGCAACCCGAAATGCGCGAGATCTTTTCGGATGAAGGCCGGGTACAGGGCATGCTCGATTTCGAGGCTGCGCTGGCTCGGGCACAGGCACGCGTCGGCCTGATCCCGCCCGAGGTGGTCGCCGACATCGAACTGAGCTGCGACGCACGGCTGTTCGATTTCGACGCGCTGGCAATTGCCATCGGCAGTGCCGGTAATTCGGCGATTCCGCTGGTCAAGGCGCTGGGCAAACAGATAGCCGCGCGCAGTGCTGAGGCCGAGCGCTATGTGCATATGGGCGCAACCAGCCAGGATGTGATGGACAGCGGGCTGATTCTGCAACTGCGTCGAGCGATCGTGCTGCTTGAGCGTGATCTCACCCTACTGGCCGATGCGATGGCTGAGCAGGCACAGCGTCATGCTGGCACGCCGCTGGCTGGACGCACCTGGCTGCAGCAGGCCACGCCGGTCACTCTGGGGATGAAAATCGCTGGCTGGCTGGGCGCGGTGACTCGTCATCGACAGCGCTTGAGCGAGATCAAACCGCGTCTGTTGTGCCTGCAATTCGGCGGTGCTTCCGGCAGCCTCGCGGCGCTGGGCGACCAGGCCTTTTCGGTGGCCGAAGCGCTGGCCGGTGAATTGCAACTGGCGTTGCCCGAGCAGCCCTGGCACACCCAGCGTGACCGACTTGTGGAGTTTGCCGGTCTGCTGGGCCTGATCGCCGGCAGCCTCGGCAAACTGGGGCGCGACGTGAGCCTGCTGATGCAGACCGAAGTGGGCGAGGTCTTCGAGCCCTCGGCACCGGGTAAGGGCGGATCTTCGACCATGCCGCACAAACGCAACCCGGTCGGTGCTGCGGTCATGATCAGCACCGCCACCCGCGCACCGGGGCTGGTCGCCACGATGCTGGCCGCCATGCCGCAGGAGCACGAGCGCAGTCTGGGCCTGTGGCATGCCGAGTGGGAGACTTTGCCGGAGCTGTGCTGTCTGGTTTCCGGTTCGCTGCAGCAAGCGTTGCAGGTGCTACCCGGTCTGCAGGTCGATGCCGAGCGTATGGCGAGCAATCTGCAATCCACCAAAGGCCTGGTTCTCGCCGAGGCAGTGAGCATTGCGCTGGCTCGGCGTATCGGCCGCGATGCTGCCCACCATCTGGTTGAACAGTGCTGCCGTCGTGCGGTAGAGCAGGGCGCGCATTTGCGTCAGGTACTTGGCGAAACCCCGCAAGTCAGTGAGCAGTTTTCTTCCGACGAGCTGGATCGTCTGCTTGATCCGGCCCATTACCTTGGCCAGGCCCGACAATGGGTCGAGCGTGCCGTGGTTGAACACACAAGGATTTCCCGATGACCGAAGACGAACGTTACGAAGCTGGCATGCAGGTGCGCCGTGCAGTGCTGGGCGATACGCATGTCGACAACAGCCTGAGCAAACTGACGCCGTTCAATGAAGAATTCCAGGAGATGATTACCCGTCACGCCTGGGGTGATATCTGGACACGTCCAGGGTTGCCGCGCCACACGCGCAGCCTGATCACCATTGCGATGCTGATCGGCATGAATCGCGAGGGCGAATTGCGCCTGCACCTGAAGGCCGCAAAAAACAATGGCGTGACCCGTGAGGAAATCAAGGAAGTGCTGATGCAGAGCGCGATCTACTGCGGCATTCCGGCGGCCAATGCGACGTTCCACCTCGCCGAAACGGTGTGGGATGAAATGGGCGTGGAGTCGTTGAAGGAGGATTGAAAAGTCGCATAACAAGGAGTGCTGCAGCGAAATGTCATGCCTTACCCGCGTTCACTGCCCATAAATGAAAGCGCTGTTTTATCACGAAGTCGGGCCTCAATCTCACTGACTCGCAGAACCAGCGCGTGGCGCGTAGC
>NZ_LJQT01000187.1:11029-13706 GCF_001400515.1 Pseudomonas meliae
ATCGGCACGATAGTCAGTTAGATTTCTGTATAACGATGAGTGATCAACCGTGGCGGCGTTTTTGTTTTTAGAGCAGCGACAGCGGGTAGCTGACGATCAGGCGGTTTTCGTCGAACTGGTTGGTGTTGTAGTCACGCCGCATGGTGGAGTTGCGCCATTTGAGCGACAGACTTTTGAACGCGCCACTCTGGAACACGTACGCCAGCTCGGTTTCCCGTGCCCACTCTTCGCCATCGGTGATAGCGCCGGTGTGTACATTGTCACCGCTGATGTAGCGGTTCATCAGGGTCAGGCCGGGTGCGCCCAGGGCTGCGAAGTCGTAGTCGTGACGCAGCTGCCAGGATTTCTCCCTGGCGTTGTCGAAGCTGGAGTTGTAACTGTCGTTGGCCAACGTCCCGCCACTGGTACCGTTGACGCGCATCCAGGCGCTGTCGCCGCTGACCTTCTGCAAACCCAGGTAAAAGGTGTTACCGCCGTGCCGTGCCGAGAGCATCGCTGACCAGGTCTTGTTGTCCAGATCACCGGCCAGCGACTGGCCGTCGTCTTTGCCCTGGAAGTAGCCAAGGTTGGCACCCAGCGTCCAGCTGCCCAGCGGCTGGCTGTGCAGCAGGTTGAAATATTGCTGGTGGTAGATGTCTTCAAGCTCGGCGTACCACACGCCGATCTGGGTGCGCTTTTCGTTGAACACGTACTCGCCGCCGCCGAAGTTGAAACGGTCTGAGGTGAACGCTGAGCGGCCGTTCAAGGACATGTCTTCCATGCTGGCGTCGTTGCGCGGGCTGTTGCCGCGGAACTGGCCGCCGTACAGGGTCAGCCCGTCGATCTCTTTGGAAGTGATTTGCCCGCCCTGAAAGGTTTGCGGCAGCGAGCGCCCATCATCTGAACGCAGGATCGGCAACACGGGCATCCACTCGCCGACCTTCAATTCGGTCTTCGAGAAGCGCGCCTTGCCCGCCACGGCCAGTCGCCCGAAGTCGTCGGCCGGGCGTCCATCGCTGTGGATCGGCAGCAATTGCGTGCCGCCTGTTCCCTTGCCGCCGTCTAGCTTGAGCGAGTAAAGGCCCAGCGCATCCACACCAAAGCCAACGGTGCCTTGGGTGAAGCCGGAGCGGGCATCGAGGATGAAGTTCTGCGTCCACTCCTCGGCGTAGTTCTGCGCATTGGCCGGGTCGACGAAGTTGCGGTTGATATAGAAGTTGCGTAGGTTCAGATTGACCTTGGCGTCTTCGACGAACCCGGCAGCATTGCCGCTGATGGGTGTCAGGTTTGCAGCAATGGCCGCAGACAGACCGCAAAGGAGTTTGCAGGAGGAATTGGCGCGCATGGAACAGACCTTTTTTGTAGTTATTGAGTCGTGTAGCTGGCTACGATAGTGAAAGGCCGGAAGGTGCCGTGCAATTGTGAAATAACTGTTTCGGGCGATAATCGAACGTTAATGAACCGGTTCGAACATTTTGTGGAGGGCGTTGCAAACGTGTGTGCGATGCTCACTGGTCTGTAGATACGGGTCTGTAAACATAGGCGGCGTGCTCTGGCGTTTTCGGCCACGGCGTCCGGCTGTTGAAACTTGAACAAGGAAGCGCGATGAGCACTGCCAGCACGCCTTTGTCCGGCGTCAACCAACCACTGAAAGGGATTGGTTTCATTCTTCTGGCGACTTTTCTGTTCGCCAGTCACGACACACTCTCCAAGTACCTGTCCGGCTTCTATCCGATCATCCTGGTGGTCTGGGCGCGCTATCTGGTGCACACGCTGCTCATGGCCTGCATCTTCATGCCATCGGCGGGGTTGCGCGTGCTGCGTACCAAGCGTCCCGGCTTGCAGGCATTGCGTGCGCTGGCGCTGTTGGGCACCAGTCTGCTGTTTACCAGCAGCCTGATGTTCATCCCGCAGGCAGAGGCGACCGCGGTCAACTTTCTCGCTCCGTTGCTGGTCACGGCACTGTCGGTGCCGCTGTTGCATGAGCGTGTGACGCGCGGGCAATGGGTTGCGGTGGTTGTCGGGTTTATCGGGGTGATGATCATCATTCATCCGGGGGGCGAGCTGTTTACCCCGGCGATTCTGCTGCCGCTGTCATCAGCCTTGTGCTTTGCGCTGTATCAACTCCTGACGCGGCTGGTCAGCCCGTTCGACAGCCCGACCACCAGCAACTTTTTTGCCGGGCTGTTCAATACCCTGTTGATGAGCGCGCTGGTGCCGTTCTTCTGGGAAGTGCCTGCGCTTAAACATCTGCCGTTTCTGCTGGCGCTGGGGGCATGTGGTATGTCGGCCCACTTGCTGCTGACCCAGGCCTTCCGCTTCGCCGCCCCGGCAATGCTCGCACCGTTCAGCTATTGCCAGATCGTGTTTGCCGGGCTGCTGGGTTTCGTGGTGTTCGACCACATGCCATCACCGACCGCACAGGCCGGTATCGCCATCATCTGCCTCAGCGGCCTGGCGGCGGCTTGGCAACAGCGGCGTAAGGGTGGGTGATGAGCTGTTCCTTCGCACGAATACACAAATCTGACTGACTATCGTGCCAATGCTCCGCGTTGGTAGGCAGTTCGTGACGCTCTGCGTCACATCTGTACCGCAGCACAACATAGTGTCTTGCGCGCAATCACTTTACATAGATAAAGCGCTTTTTATCGCGGTGGCACTGACGACGCAGAGCGCGACGTTAGTGACAGGGCGAAGG
>NZ_LJQT01000275.1:0-9661 GCF_001400515.1 Pseudomonas meliae
AAACCCGGGGCGGTTCACTCTGACCGAGCGATTGTCGAGCATGGTGGTACAAGCGATCAGAAGCGAGATCGCCTGATCGCAATGGCCTGACGACCGGCGAAGATATCAGGCCAGGAATTACTCGGCCTTTTCAACACCGCCAGCCTTCTCTTCCAGCTCGGCCATCTTGGCCTCCAGCGCTTCCAGGCGGGCGCGGGTGCGGGCGAGGACGGCCATCTGGCTATCGAATTCTTCACGGCTGACCAGGTCCAGCTTGCTGAAGCCGCTTTGCAGCAGGGCCTTGAACTGGGCTTCGAATTCGCTGCGGGGTACCGGCGTTTCGCCATTGAAAAGACGGGAAGCGTGGCCGCTGAGGGCGTCAAGAAAGGCTTTGGGCGCGAGCATGATGATTTTCCTGAATCAGAAGCCGGCAGTGTAACACGCAGTGTCTATAGTCAATTTGAAGGGGCGAGTCGCACGCTTATGGAGCGCTGCGGCGTGCACATGAGCACCATTAGTGTGCATTACCTTGGTCGCGAAGCCGGTTTGACCCGGCAAAACCTGCCCAAGAGCCTGTATTCAATGAATATTCACGAGATGGCAAGCTTTCTGCTTAGTGGCTTATGACCCATGCACTGATGCAGTCGCTGTGACGAATGCAGTGCGGCAGGCGGAGCGGGGAAGTGTTTCGTCAGAAGCGGTTTTCTGGAGTTGGCCTGGCCTGATCAGGCGGCCGACACGTTACAAAGCCAGGCACTGCGCTTAGACTTGAGTCGGGTTTGTTTTCCTGGGGCAAGTCCACCAAATTCGGGAGAAAGTTTTCATGAAGCTAGTCACTGCCATCATCAAGCCGTTCAAACTGGATGACGTTCGCGAGTCGTTGTCTGAAATCGGCGTGCAGGGCATCACCGTCACTGAAGTCAAAGGCTTCGGGCGTCAGAAGGGTCACACTGAGCTTTATCGCGGTGCTGAATACGTCGTCGACTTCCTTCCCAAAGTGAAGATCGATGTCGCCATTGATGACAAGGATCTGGATCGTGTCATCGAAGCCATAACCAAGGCCGCCAACACCGGCAAGATCGGTGACGGCAAGATTTTTGTGGTCAATCTGGAACAGGCCATTCGCATCCGTACCGGCGAGACCGATACAGACGCTATTTAAGCCGCCAAACCCAACGCCCCAGGAGAAAACAATATGACTCTGCGTCAATTCGCAGGGCTCGGTGCCCTGTTGTCCCTCGCATTACCTGGTCTTGCCCTGGCGGCTGACCCAGTGGCCGAGCCGGTGCTGAACTCTGGCGACACTGCATGGATGCTGACCTCGACCGCTCTGGTCCTGTTCATGACCATCCCCGGTCTCGCGCTGTTCTACGGCGGTATGGTTCGCTCGAAGAATATTCTGTCCGTGATGATGCAGTGTTTCGCCATCACCGGTCTGATCAGCATCCTGTGGGTCGTTTACGGCTACAGCATTGCGTTCGATACAACCGGTATGGAAGCGGGCGTCGTCAACTTCAATTCCTTCTTTGGCGGTATGGGTAAAGCGTTCCTGGCAGGCATCACGCCGGCAAGCATTACCGGTCCTGCTGCGTTGTTCCCTGAGGCGGTGTTCGTCACCTTCCAGATGACCTTCGCAATCATCACCCCCGCCCTGATTGTCGGCGCTTTCGCAGAACGCATGAAGTTCTCCGCAATGCTGGTGTTCATGGGTATCTGGTTCACTCTGGTCTACGCGCCAATCGCCCACATGGTCTGGGGCGGCGTCGGTGGTTTGCTGTGGGACTGGGGCGTTCTGGACTTCGCTGGCGGCACCGTCGTACACATCAACGCCGGTATAGCCGGTCTGGTGGCCTGCCTGGTACTGGGCAAGCGCAAAGGCTTCCCGACCACGCCGATGGCACCGCACAACCTGGGTTACACCCTGATCGGCGCAGCAATGCTCTGGGTCGGCTGGTTCGGCTTCAACGCCGGCTCCGCGGCTGCAGCCAACGGCACTGCCGGTATGGCCATGCTGGTTACTCAAATCGCTACCGCGGCCGCCGCACTGGGCTGGATGTTTGCCGAGTGGCTTACTCACGGTAAGCCAAGCGCTCTGGGCATCGCGTCGGGCGTGGTTGCCGGTCTGGTCGCCATTACCCCGGCTGCCGGTACAGTCGGCCCGATGGGCGCTCTGATCATCGGTCTGGCGGCAGGCGTGATCTGCTTCTTCTGCGCTACCAGCCTCAAGCGCAAGCTTGGCTACGATGACTCCCTGGATGCGTTCGGCGTTCACGGTATCGGCGGTATCGTCGGCGCGATCCTGACCGGCGTGTTCGCAGCACCTGCACTGGGCGGCTTCGGCACCGTGACTGACATCGGTGCCCAGGTCTGGATTCAGTTCAAGGGTGTCGCGTTCACCGTCGTCTACACCGCAATCGTGACCTTCATCATTCTTAAAGTCCTGGATGCTGTAATGGGTCTGCGGGTTACCGACGAGGAAGAGTCTGTCGGCCTGGACCTTGCGCAACACAACGAGCGTGGCTACAACTTGTAAGCAGCCGCAGATGCAAAAAAGAATGCCCGGTCTCCGGGCATTTTTTTTGTCTGACGTTTGCGGATATACCGCGGATTTTTGCTGTCATTGACTTTGCCCGCGTCAATGATTTCGGCACCGTGACGCAGCGCAGGTAACGATGTATCGACAGTCTTCGTCAACTTGCAGGGAAGCCGGTTTATTGCGCGCTTTGCTTTTTTCTCAGTCGAGTTAGAATGCGCGCCGAAGGTGCGGAGAACGGTATGTGGCATCAATCCAGAATTGCCTTGCGGGCCAGGCCCCGCGGGTTCCATCTGGTGACTGACGAAATAGTCGCGGGCTTGCCCCCGTTGCGCGATTGTCGTGTCGGGCTACTGCATGTGTGGCTGCAACATACCTCGGCTTCGTTGACCATCAACGAAAATGCCGATCCGGCGGTACGTCGTGACTTTGAGCGTTTTTTCAACCGTCTGGTGCCCCAGGGCGTGGACGGCTACGAACATGACGACGAAGGCCCTGATGACTTGCCAGCGCATTTCAAGGCCAGTCTGCTGGGCTGCCAGTTGGTTCTGCCGGTGACGGCAGGGCGACTGGCGCTGGGCACCTGGCAAGGTATTTATCTGGGCGAACATCGAGACGCTGGTGGGTCTCGTAACGTCCTCGCCACCCTTCAGGGTGAGTGGATATAACCGCTGGAGTCAGCGGTTATGGAATTTTTCCGATCGCCTTAGCATTTCCGGGCGGTTGGGCTATAACTAATCAGCTTTCGCAAGTCATGAGGTAGAACATGAGCGACGACGACGATACTAACGACGATCTGGTAGACGACCTGGAAGGCGAAGACGGTGAGGAGCTTGCAGCAGCCTCCCCGGAAGACGACGCAGCCGAGCCAGACGATTCCGACGTTCCGGCAGCACCCGCAAAAGGCAAGGCCAAGGCCGCTGTCTCGGTCGATGAACTGCCTAGCGTAGAAGCCAAGAACAAAGAGCGCGATGCTCTGGCGCGTGCCATGGAAGAGTTCCTGGCGCGTGGTGGCAAGGTGCAGGAAGTGGAGGCCAACGTGGTCGCCGATCCGCCCAAGAAGCCTGACAACAAATACGGTAGCCGCCCGATTTAAGGCTGCAGACGCTGTATGAGAAAAAGCCCGCCGTCGCTGCGGGCTTTTTCTATTGAGCGAACATCAGACCGTTTTCAGGCCCAGCGTGCCAGGACTTCCGGCAGCTGCGACAGGTTGTGGATCTCGGCATCCGGCAGCCGGTCTGCGTCCCAGGCCTTGCCTTGCGGGTTGTACCAGATGGCGCGCATGCCCGCCTGTTGGGCACCTGCGATATCGTCCTTCGGGTGATCGCCTACGTGCACGGCTGCGCTGGCATCGACTTTTGCGCGCCGTAACGCTTCCACAAACGGTGCGGGGTCGGGCTTACCGATACCCAGGTCCTCGGCGCACAGCGCGAAGGCAAAATAGTCAGCCAGCCCCAAACGACGCACATCGGCATTGCCATTGGTAATCACGCCAAGCGTGAAGGTCTTGGCGAGAATTTCCAGCATGGGTTGCACCTCAGGGAAAATCTGCACCTGATGGCGGCCATGCAGGAAGACTTCAAAGCCGCGGTCGGCAAGGTCCTGCGCCTCGTCCGGGTCGTAGCAGGCATCTTCGAGCGCATGGAACAGCACGCGGCGTCGCAAGGCGCTGATGCGGTGCTTGAAGGATGGGTCTTCAGCCACAAGGCGCGAGCGAATTTCCCACAGGTGCTCGACAGGAATCGCCCCCAGCCTGGGCGCGTGTTCGGCCAGCCAGTCACGCAGTGTGACTTCGGCACCGGCAATGGCAGGGGCGGTGTCCCAGAGCGTGTCGTCAAGATCAAACGTCACCAGCTTAATCATCTGCAGCTCCTTTACGTTTGGCTCGGGGATGGGCGCTGTCATAAACAGTAGCCAAATGCTGGAAGTCCAGGTGCGTATATATCTGCGTGGTCTTGATGTCCGCATGACCCAGCAGCTCCTGCACGGCGCGCAAGTCCTGTGACGACTCCAGCAGGTGGCTGGCGAACGAGTGACGCAGCATGTGCGGATGCAGGTTCTGCCCTAACTCCCTCTCACCAGCCGCCTTGAGCCGCACTTGAATCGTGCGCGGGCCGAGGCGCTTGCCTTGCTGGCTGACGAACACGGCGTCGTCCTGCGGATTGGTCAGGGCACGCAGCGGCAACCATATTTCCAGCGCCTGGCAAGCCTTGCTGCCGACCGGCAGTACGCGGGTCTTGCTGCCTTTGCCCAGGACCTGCACCAGACCGTCGCGCAGGTCCAGCTGGTCCAGGTTCAGGCCCGTCAGTTCGGACAGTCGCAACCCTGATGAGTAAAGCAGCTCCAGAATGGCCTGATCGCGATGAGCCAGAAAATCATCTTCGACGCCGCCATCCAGCAATTGCGCGGTGCGGTCGGTGTCCAGCGTCTTGGGCAGACGCCGTTCGCCCTTGGGCGGTGACAGGCCGTTTGCCGGGTCGTGCTGGCAGATGCCTTCGCGATTGAGGTATTTGTAGAAACCGCGCACCGCCGACAGCATGCGCGCCAGACTGCGTGAAGACTGGCCCTGTTGGTGCTGGCGGGCGGTAAAACTGCGCAGGTGCTGGATATCCAGATCATTCCAGCTCGACAGTTGCGCCTTCTGGCAATATGCCAGAACCTTGCCCAGATCGCGCCGGTAGGCTTCAAGCGTATGAGGCGACACCTGGCGCTCACTGCGCAGGTGCATGCAGTAAACGTCCAGATGCTGTTCCATGGCTAGCGAACCGAGCGTAAAGAGTGAGCGAAACGCGGCAGCAGGCGGCTCAGGACGTCGGCGATGTAACTGAGGAACAGAGTGCCGACCGAGCTTTTGTAATGCTGCGGATCACGACTGCCGATGGCCAGCACGCCATGCAGGCCCAGGTGATTAAGGCTGGCGATGGCGGTAGAGCCGACTTCCTTGCCTTGCTCTGCGCCAAACAGGAACGCCAGTTCATGCTCACGCAACGCGCCGCAGATGATCTTCTCGCCAATCAGGCCGCCGATTGCTTTCTGTGCTTCGGCGCTGCTGACCCATCGCCCCACTTGCATCGGGCTGTCACTGAACAGGATCAGGCTGACGAAGGGCACCTGAAAATCCTGACGCAGGCTGTCTTCGACAGCGATGACCAGCTCGTCGAGGCTGGTGGCATCCATCAGGGCGAGGTTCAGGCGTCGGGTCTTTTCGAACAGGCGGTCGTTGTCCCGAGCGACGTCCATCAGCTGCGACAGGCGATGACGCATTTCGATGTTGCGCTCGCGCAGCAGCTTTAGCTGACGCTCGACCAGCGAAACGGTATTACCACGCTGGTGCGGGATGCGCATCGACACCAGCAGCTCGTCGTGCTCGGCGAAAAAGTCCGGGTGCTCAAGCAGGAAGGCGATGACCGCCTCTGCTTCAAGGTCTGGCGCTGCGCTATCGACAGGCGATTCGCAGGGTGTGCCTGTTGAAGCGGGAGGTTGATCGGTCATGGCAGTTACTCACTCAAAGACGAACTTGGCCTTCATAAACCCTGACGGCGGGGCCGGTCATCATGACAGAATGTCCCGGGCCAGCCCATTCGATGGACAGGCGACCTCCGGGCAGGTCGATCAGCAGCGGCGAATCCATCCAGCCCTGGCTGATGGCAGCAACCGCCGCCGCACAGGCGCCGGTGCCACAGGCCTGGGTTTCCCCGGCACCACGCTCCCAGACACGCAACTGCGCACGCTGACGATCCACCACGTGGAGAAAGCCCACATTGACCCGTGCCGGAAAGCGCGGGTGATGCTCGATCTTTGGCCCCAGCTCGTGGACCGGCGCGTTATTGATGTCATCGACACGCAGTACGGCATGCGGGTTGCCCATGGACACAGCAGCCAGTTCGATATTCTGCCCGTCTACCTCAACGTTGTAACGGGTGGCCTGCTCTGCGGCCTCGAAAGGTATTTCTTCCGGGACAAACCTGGGTGGCCCCATATCGACGCTGATCTGCCCGTCGCTGCGGATATCCAGCTCAATGATGCCGCTCTTGGTCTCGACGCGTATCTGCTTCTTGGCCGTCAGGCGCTTGTCGAGTACGAAACGGGCAAAGCAGCGCGCGCCGTTGCCGCACTGCTCGACTTCGGAACCATCGGAGTTGAAGATTCGGTAGCGAAAGTCCACATCCGGATTGTTCGGCGCCTCGACCAGCAAAAGCTGATCGAAACCGATACCGGTGTGGCGGTCGCCCCATTGTTTGGCATGCTTAGGCAAGATGTGCGCGTGCTGACTCACAAGGTCCAGGACCATGAAGTCGTTACCCAGCCCGTGCATCTTGGTAAAACGCAGCAGCATGGGATTACTCCGGCAGCAGGCTTTCGCCAGCGAACAGCTCGGCCACGGTTTCGCGACGACGCACTTCAAAAGCCTGGGAACCGTCGACCAGTACCTCAGCAGCACGGCCACGGGTGTTGTAGTTCGAACTCATGACGAAGCCATAGGCACCGGCCGAATGGACCGCCAGCAGATCGCCTTCGGCCAGCGCCAGCTCGCGCCCTTTGGCGAGAAAGTCGCCGGTCTCGCAGATCGGCCCGACGATGTCGTACGCACGAGGTTCGCCGTCGCGCGGGCGCACCGCTGTGACGTCCATCCACGCCTGATAAAGCGCTGGGCGGATCAGATCGTTCATCGCCGCATCGACGATGGCGAAATCCTTGTGCTCGGTGTGCTTGAGGTATTCGACGCGGGTCAGCAGCGCGCCTGCGTTGGCCACGATGAAGCGCCCCGGCTCGAACAACAGCCCCAGATCACGACCAGCCAGTCGCTCACGCACGGCTTTGATGTAGTCGGCCGCCAGCGGAGGCTCTTCGTCGCGATAACGCACACCAAGACCGCCACCCAGATCGATATGGTGCAGGTGAATGCCGCAATCGCCCAGGCGATCAACCAGGTCCAGCAGGCGATCCAGCGCATCAATGAACGGCTCGAGCGTGGTCAGTTGCGAGCCAATATGGCAGTCGACCCCGATCACTTCCAGGTTTGGCAGTTGCGAGGCGCGAATGTAAACGTCTTCGGCATTTGCAATGGCGATGCCGAATTTGTTTTCTTTAAGGCCGGTGGAGATGTAAGGGTGAGTGCCTGCATCCACATCCGGGTTGACCCGCAGCGATATCGGCGCACGAACGTCGAGCTCGGCAGCCACTTCCTGCAGACGCTCAAGCTCGTCGGTGGATTCGACGTTGAAGCAATGCACGCCGACTTCAAGAGCGCGACGCATGTCTTCACGGGTCTTGCCGACGCCGGAAAACACGATCTTCTCGGCTTTGCCGCCTGCGGCCAGCACACGCTCCAGTTCGCCGCGCGAAACAATGTCGAAACCGGCGCCAAGACGCGCCAGGACATTTAACACGCCCAGATTGGAGTTGGCTTTTACGGCGAAGCAGACCATATGCGGCATGCCGCTCAGCGCATCGGCGTAGGCACGGTATTGCGCCTCTATATGAGCGCGCGAGTAGACATAGGTCGGCGTGCCGAAGCGCTCGGCAATGGCAGACAATGCTACCCCTTCCGCGAACAGCTCACCGTCGCGGTAGTTGAAGGCGTCCATTGAATTCCCTTAAAGGTGCTTGTGCGATTGCGATTTGGCTTGTTCATCCGGAGTTTTGGTGTCATCCGGCAGATACAGCGGGCCTTTCTGGCCGCAGGCTGTAACAAGACAAGCGACCGCGACAAGCGCAGCAAGCGAAGAGATCAGGCGCTTCATGGCGAAATCCTTTGTAAAAGCATTAATTGCGCCAGAGTATACCGACCACCCGGCAGCTTGCCTATGCGAGCGGCGTCCCGTCTGGCGTGCCTTTGACGTGAAAGCCGCAGCAGAGCGGTGGTTGATCGGGATTAAAGTGCTCGTGCATCGTCAATGATGAGTAAGCTTTGCATTTGCCTGGCTGCGTCCGTATCTTGCCCCTCTGCGCTATTTGCAGACACTTATCGAGGTTCCCGCAATGAGTTTGACCGAAGCCCGTTTTCACGACCTCGTCGATGCGACGCAGCAGGTGCTGGAAGATGTTTTCGACGAGAGCGGCCTGGATGTCGACCTGGAAAACTCGGCCGGCGTCCTCACCGTCAAGTTCGAAAACGGCTCGCAACTGATCTTCAGTCGTCAGGAGCCGCTTCATCAGCTTTGGCTGGCAGCCCGCTCCGGCGGTTTCCATTTCGATTATGACGAAGAGAACAGCCGTTGGGCATGCGACACCAGTGATGAGCTGCTCAGCGAAATGCTTGCGCGCATCACCCTTGAGCAAGCCGGTGTCGAACTGGATTTCGGCCAGTCCCCCGTTCGACCGCCCAAACCGCTTTTCAGCAACGTCAGCCCGGCTGTACCGTCGCCCTGTATCAGCCTGTGCCGGCTCGATGAGCAGAAGGTTTGCCTCGGGTGCTTCCGTCATGTCGAAGACATCCGCGAATGGCGCTCGGCCGATGACCATCGTCGTCGACAGATTCGCCATGAAGCGGAACAGCGTCGAGCCAGCGCGGGCCAGACCGCAGGCTGATGCCGCGTCGGGTTGTGTATTTACTGCGCTGTGTTAGTGTCGGAACCTGCTTCTCCAGATTGAGAGGCCCGTAGAACCCCGCCCACCCCGGCGGGGTTTTGTTTTATTCATGGAGAATAAAGGAGTCTGCCCAGACCATGACCACAGCACCTTCGATCATCCTCACCCGCCTCGACGTACAGCGTCTCGAGAGTTTTATCGCCAGCCAGGACGAAGACACGCCGGGCATCCAGGCGTTGCAGGCCGAACTGGACCGCGCCGATCAGGTAGTGGGCCACGATGAAGTGCCTGCGGGCGTTGTGACCATGAATTCGCATGTGCATTGCCGTGAAGAAGTCAGCGGCAAGGATTACCATCTCAAGTTGGTTTATCCCCAGGATGCAGGCGCAGACGGCACCGTCTCGGTCCTCGCGCCAATGGGCTCGGCGTTGCTGGGTTTGCAGGTCGGCCAGCACATCGACTGGCCAGCACCGGGCGGCAAGACCCTCAAGCTGACCTTGCTGGCGGTGGAATATCAGCCGGAAGCAGCGGGCGAGTACGAGTAATCGAAGGCGCTGAGCGCCTCCGCATTCAAGAGCGGACGCAGAGCGTCCAGAATGGCATTCCCACGCTGGAGCG
>NZ_LJQT01000006.1:0-7650 GCF_001400515.1 Pseudomonas meliae
TGTCTACACCCTCTTAGCGTCATTCAGGTAACTGTGAGGGATGCAAAACACTTCATCGATGTGTTTCTGCCCTTGCTGTTCTGGTTGACGCCAATTGTGTGGGTCACCTCCGCGCTGCCCGAGGGTGTCGCCAGCATAGCGGCCTACAACCCGGTAGCTCTTTATTTCGATAGTTTCAGCAGCATTTTGCATGCTGGTGTGGTTCCAGACACCCGTGATCTGCTGCTTTGCGTGTTGATGGGGGCCGCCTCGTTGCTCATCGGCCTGCTGATATTCAGAAAGGTCGACGACGTGGTGGAGTATTTATGAGCCGCGTCGTCATCAAGGCGGAAAATCTTACCAAGCAGTTCACTCTTCGCCACAACAGGGGCGGTTTGAAAAGCAAGTTTCTAGGCCTGTTCGATGCTCGATACCGTGAGCATGCCGAAACGTTCATGGCAGTCAGCGACGTGTCGTTCACCTTGCATAAAGGGGAGTCGCTTGCACTTGTGGGACATAACGGTTCAGGTAAAAGCACGCTCTTACAGCTGGTTTCACGCATCCTTGTTCCCACCAGCGGACGCTTGACTACGGTGGGTCGTGTAGCCCCTTTAATAGAAATCGGTGTGGGCTTTCACCCTGATCTGACAGGGGAGGAGAATATCTATCTCAACGCCAGCCTGTTCGGGTTAAGTAACAGGGAAGTGCGTTCGCGTTTCAACGAGATCGTGGATTTTTCCGGTCTGGGAAACTTCATTGATACCCCGGTCAAGAACTATTCGTCGGGTATGTATATGAGGCTGGGTTTTTCGGTGGCTGTTCATGTTGAGCCACAGGTTTTGCTGGCTGACGAAGTGCTCGCTGTGGGGGACGAAGAGTTCAAGCGCAAATGCCACGAGCGAATTCGCACTTTGCAGGATGACGGCATGGCCCTGATTCTTGTTACCCACGCGGTAGAAGAGGGTAAAGAGTTTTGTCAGCGCTATTTGACGCTTGAGCGTGGCCGGATGATTGAACACGGTTGTTATTGATTCATTGCAGTCAATGCCGCTTCGTCAACTTCAAATCACCCATTCAAAAGGGATTTTCATGCTGCAAATTATCGTTCCGATGGCGGGTGCCGGGAGTCGCTTTGCGGTCGCGGGCTACACCGATCCCAAGCCGTTGATCCCTGTACATGGCGTACCGATGATCAAGGTCGTGATTGACAACCTGACGCCGGATTGTCCGCACCGATTCATCTTCATCTGTCAGGCGGATCAGGTCGCAACCTATTCGCTGAAGGAAAAGCTGAATGCGTGGGCACCTGGATGCGACATCGTCGAACTCGGTGGGCTGACAGGCGGCGCTGCGTGCTCCGTTTATGCCGCGAGGCACCTGCTCGACTGTAGCCAGCAAGTGATGATTGCCAACAGCGACCAGTATGTCGATGTGGACATAAACGCTTATCTGCGGGCAATGAACGAGAGTGACGCAGCGGGCTTGATCATGACGATGAAAGCCAGCGATCCGAAGTGGTCGTTTGTGGGATTCAGTGCAGAAGGCCTGATCACTCGCGTGGTGGAAAAAGAGGTCATCTCTGACGAAGCCACTGTCGGCATCTACAACTTTCGCAATGCAGGTCAGTTGATATCGGCCATCGAGACAATGGTCATGAAAGATCTTCGCGTCAATGGCGAGTTCTATGTTGCCCCGGCGTACAACGAGATCATCGGACGCGGCGCCAAAGTGATTCATTACAGTATTGGCGCAGAGGGTCATGGCATGTACGGCCTGGGTATACCGGCAGACCTGAACCAATTCCTGTCGTTGCCGCTAAGCAGGCAGGCAGCCTCGGGAAGGCAGGCCTGACATGCAGATCATCAGCCATCGTGGCTATTGGCTGCAAAAGCCGCAGCGCAATTTGCCCGAAGCATTTCACCGATCATTCGACCTTGGTTTCGGCACAGAAACCGATGTCCGCGACGTGGCGGGTCAATTGGTTATTTCTCACGACATGCCCGTTGGTGGCGAGCTGACGCTTGAGGAGCTGCTCGCCATCATGGCAGGTCGTAACTTGCCACTGGCCATCAACATCAAAGCTGATGGAATGGCGCAGGCGCTCGCCAAAACCTTCGCTCGATATGGTCATACCAACTGGTTTGCCTTCGATATGGCGGTACCGGACATGCGCAGTTACTTTCACGCGAACGTTATTACTTACACCCGGCTCAGCGAAGTTGAACCGTCCCCAGCCTGGATCGAAAAGGCAGCAGGTGTCTGGCTTGACGGTTTTGAGGGGGAATGGTTTTCCAGTCAGGTTATTGGCGATCTTCTATCTCAGGGCAAGCAGGTGTGTGTGGTATCTCCCGAGTTGCACGGGCGTGACCATGGCGGCCTGTGGCAGCAATTGCTTGAACTCGAAGCGCACGACGGTTTAACGATTTGCACTGATATTCCCGCAGACGCAGCCACTTTCTTCAAGTGAGGCAATCATGATCAAGGCAGTGATATTCGATATGGATGGCGTCCTCATTGAAGCCAAGGAATGGCATTACGATGCACTGAACAAAGCCCTCAGCCTGTTCGGTTACAACATCAGTCGCCATGAACACCTCACCGCCTACGACGGTCTGCCCACCTCGCGCAAACTCGACATGCTGAGCGTAGAGCGCGACCTGCCGGTTGCGTTGCACGCATTCATCAACGAGATGAAGCAGCAGTACACCATGGAAATCGTGTACGCCCAGTGCAAACCGACGTTTGTGCATCAGTACGCGCTGTCATCGTTGAAAACAATGGGCTACAAGCTGGCGGTTGCATCCAACTCCATTCGCAACACCGTGGAGGTCATGATGAACAGGGCAGACCTGGAGCGATACCTCGATTTGCAGCTCTCCAACGAGGATGTCAAACATGCCAAGCCAGCTCCCGATATCTACACCAAAGCCATCAGGCAACTGGGCCTGATGCCCGAAGAGTGTCTGATCGTCGAAGACAACGAAAATGGTATCAAAGCCGCCAGAGATTCCGGTGCCCATGTTCTGGTCGTGGCTGAAACCTGCGATGTAAACCTCAATAACATCCTCGGCAAGGTCGATGAGATCAACGTCGACAAGGTGGCTAGCCTGTGAGCGCATTGAACATCATTCTTCTGTCGGGAAAGAAGGGAGAGACGTCGCTCGACGACGGCGAGTACCCCGAATATCTGTGCGAATGCAATGGCAAGCCACTGATCCATACGCTGATCGACAACTGTGCTGCGCTTGAGCCGCGCAGGATCATCTGCACATTCTCGAATGACGATGTCACTCGGCTGCACCTTCGCAACATGGTCCAGCAAATGCACCCTGCGGCCAGTGTTCTGCCCATTAACAAAATCACCCGGGGTGCCGCCTGCACGGCACTTCTGGCGAGCGGGCAAATCGACAACGATGATGAGTTGTTGATTCTCAGTGTCAGTGATTTTCTGGATATAGAGCTGCGTGACGCCGTGCGTGCGTTTCGGAACAACGATGAAGATGCCGGCGTGGTTATCTTCAATTCACTGCACCCTCGCTATTCATTCGCACGTCTGGATAGCAACTGCCGGGTCATTGAAGCTGCCGAAAAAATCCGATCAGTCCCCACGCCATTGCAGGTGTGTACTGGTTCAAATCCGGCTCGCTGTTCGTGGCGGCGGCGAAAGAGATGATTCGCAAGGATGCCAGGGTCAATGACAACTTCTACATAGCACCCGCTCTCAATGAGCTGGTGCTGTTACAGAAAAGGATCGGTGCCTACCGAATCGAACCCAGTCAGTACCGGCCACTGAAAACCAATAGTCAGCTTCACGCTTTCGAAGCAGGAGAAATGCGATGAAAACGGCAAGACTGCAAGACATGGTCAAAGGCTGGTTTGTGGGCGGCTTCGAGCCTGCTGCTTTCAATACCGAGTCCTGTGAGGTCGGGGTCAAGATTTACCAGGCAGGCGAAAAGGAAGCTGCCCATTATCATAAGGTTGCCACAGAGATAACCGTGCTCATTTCCGGGTCCGTCAACATGCGCGATCAGGTCTGGCATGCAGGCGACATCATCGTTCTGGAGCCGGGCGACATCACTGCGTTCGAAGCGCTCACTGATGCAACCACCGTTGTCGTTAAGGTGCCCGGCGCGCTTGCCGACAAGTACGTCGTCTGAGCCATGAAAACGACCCATCTCCAGCACCATCCAAGCCTTGGTTACCTGGCGGCGGACAGCCTGCATAAGCTCCCGGTTGGCCTGCTGCTGCCCCATGAATGTTCGGGTTTTGTTTCGTTCCGCGCCCATCCGTTTCGCAAGCCGGAGCGGGTAATCAAAAACCTGCATGCCGCACTGCGTCCGTTATCCATGTACGACTCGGGTAGTTACTGCTTTTATGGTGTCCAGAGTGATTCACCGCTGGCGCCACTGCTGCTGTGGGACGGTGCCCATTTTCTGAATGTTGGCGAGAAGATTACAGTTATCGAAGACACTGAGTTTGAGTGCTATCTGGACCGTGAGTATTTTGCCGGATCACTCAAGGTAATCGAACGCTCGGCCACCTCTGTCACCTACAAAAAGGTAGCAAGGCTGGCGGCGGAATCCGATGACGATCTTGATGGCTGGAGCTTTTGCCTTCCTGTAGGGCCAGGAGACGCCACGGTCCTGAATGCGGTAGTGAAGCGTATTCTGGAAATTGACGTCCCGCGCAAGGAGATACTTTTGTGTGGCACACCGGGAAGCAACTTCGCCTATTTCGACAAGGTTCGCATCGTGGGGCAGGACATTACCGCTCCGCCAGTGCAGATCTGCAAGAAGAAAAATCGTCTCGCTCTGGAGGCCGGATTCAGCAATCTCGTGATCCTGCATGACCGCGTATTTCTGCCCAGGAATTTTGGAGAAATCGTACGTCGCTTTGGTCCGCGCTATCCGTTGATGACACTGCAAAGCATGTTTTTCGACAATCGGCTCAGTATGCACCCTCGCCGCTATTCGGATTACGGCATGGCTTTGGGCGCGATAGCCAACGGTCTTCAGGGGGTGAGCCGAAACTGCAGCGATGCAGCGAGTATCGCCCCGTCGATTTTTCCAGAGATCGAGCGGACCGGTTTCAGTTATGCCAGTGCCATGCGTTACAACAGCGACTCCTGCTACGCGACCGGCAGTCTCTACATCTGCCGGAAGGAAGTGTGGAATGCCTTCCCGTTGGACAAGTCTTTGTATTGGGTTGAATTTGAAGACATTGAACACGGTATGCGCCTGTCAAAAGCTGGAGTACCTTGCAGGGTCAATCCATTCGGCATTACGCAATCAATCACCTCCCGTGCGCTATTGGGATCAGAGACTTTGGTGCAATCAGCAAGTGGCAAACTCGGACGCATAGGCCCGCGTTACTTCTCGGTTCTGAACAAGAAGCCTCTGATCAACATCTCCAGCAAAACGGCTCTCGCCAGGCTGCACCAGTTCGCAAGTAAGTACCTCGTCAGCCGGGCAGCAGTGAGTATACCGACCGGGGTTTGTCATATAAGTGTTCGAGCCTGGATCGAGCTGATCAATCATGTCGTTCAGCAGTCCACGTTCAAAAACGATATTGGAACGGTCAGAGAATTTATCAGCGACTTTGAGAGGCTGGTGTTGTTTGACCAGCTCCCAAGTACGCGGCAAGAGTTTCTGGTCAATCGCTTCCTTGCAGACCCTGTGCTGGCCAAACAGACGCTGATCACCCAGAGCTGTGAAGTGCGCAATATGTTGCGTCAACGCAGTACGCAGACATGGTTTGTTCGTCAGCAGGATGATTACTTTCATCACCTCCTCCTGTCGCTCCCGGGTATTTTGATTTCGGCGGTTCGTGCTTGCAGAAACAACGGGAAAATCTTCTATTTTGAAAGCGTGTGGGCTGCGGTGAAGGCTATCTATAACTCCACTCCCTTCGAGTCCTATGCCAGAGGTTCAAAATGAAGATATTCGTCGTGTCTCATTTGAGCCCCAGGCCGGCCAGTCATGAGCTGATCTGTCAGCTGTCCCACATCCAGCACGCGTATAGAAAGACAATCCCGGTGCTTGTCATCGATGACCGCTACAACCTGACCGAACTGCCCATCAGCGATCTACCGACGGACCACGTCCAGTTCAGTCTGGAAGACTTCCTTCACGAAAATGGCCTGAGCGGCATCGTGGCGAACAGCGTTGCGCGTCATATGGATAAGGTCGAGAGCGTATGGGTGCTGATTGATTTTGGTCAGCATGACTCGGCTACCTGCATGGACTTCATCCAGAAAATGGCTCGCTACAACTATTTGAGCCCAAGGCTTCGAAACCGAAACATCGTGATCATGGTGCCTGCCATGCACCTGGGTATCTATTCGCGAACCCTCAATGCCTCGTTCAATAACCTGCCTTCAATCACAACAGCTGCAGCTCGTTCGGCTCAAATCGGGAGGTTATTCATGGTCACTCGTCTTGAGACGGTGCTGATCAGCCTGCCAATGCTGGCTGGAGTCCTGCGTCGCATGCATCGTCTTTTTTTGCGCGTCTTTCGGCGTGCTGCGAGATTTATCTGAATGATCTGTTCTCGTCGTCATTCCTCATTAAAGGTTAAGAACATGCCTCATCTTGTGGCCGTTGATTCCAGAAAAATCAGCGTGGTTATCCAGGGACCTCTTTATCGCAACCTGAGCCCCCAGCGGAATATCTTCGCCTGTATCGCATCGGTCAGGACACACCTGCCACATGCCGAAGTTATCGTCTCTACCTGGTGTCATGAAGATACTTCTGCGGTTGAAGCGGATCAGCTCATCATGTCGGATGATCCGGGTGCCTTCGTCGACGATGCCGGTAATCAGATCAACATCAATCGCATGCTGCGATCGACGTTGTGCGGTATTCAGGCCGCCTCAAGACCGTATGTCATGAAGACGCGCGCCGACCACAACCTGACCAGCCCTGCACTGGCTGTCATAGGCCAGCCAGATGATGCCAACCCTGGCGAAACGCGCTTGTTCGAGACGCCCATTACCACCACGATGCTCTACATTCGTGACCCTGAACGGTTACCGATGTTGTTCCACATATCGGACCTTGTTCAGTTCGGCACACGCGATGCGATGCTCGCCATGTGGGAGCAACCACTGTTTGAAAGGCGCGCGCTTTTCAATGACAAGCCGTCTCGCAACCCGTTTGGCAACTTCATTGGCTACACGTCTGCGCGCATGGTGACCGAGCAGGCGCTGATGCTGGGTGTCATGCGCAGGAAGGGCATTGACGCCCGGCTTGGACGTCCCTGCGAGGTAGGGCTGAGCAATCTGAAGTTATGGGACAACGTCTTGAGGCGCAACTTCAGAGTCCTGAATCACTCCGAGGCTGGCGTAGACTTCCCGGAACGCTTTCTAACCAGCCGCCGCGTATTGAGCACACTCTACAAAGCTTCTGCGATAGAGCAATTGCGGGGTATTGATCCGAAGCGCTACAGGCTGAGAATCGCGCGCATCTGGCTCAATCAGTACCTGCTGACCTGCCTGCGCCCCGGCTGGTGGGTGTCCTTTGCGACCATCGTATTGTTCAGCAGTTCGCCGACCTTTGCCAAGCGCGTTCGCTCGTACTGGCGCACGCTCAGGAAGGTAGCGCATGCAGAGTCATATCGGATCTAGTCATCCCGACCCTGAGCACTTGCTCGACTTTAGGGATTCTCCGATCA
>NZ_LJQT01000287.1:0-1149 GCF_001400515.1 Pseudomonas meliae
GCACTAACGAGTGCATTTAACGAAGAATTTTCGGGCTTTACACGTTTTGTCCCGGAATATCTTTTATCGCCTGAACGGCACGAAAGGTGCTTTAAACCAGGGGATTGCGTGGTTTTTGCTTAAAAAACCTTTCAATCCCAAGGCCACTACCCCTACTCGCTGGCGGAGGATTGCCGTATAACGGCAACAATCGCGTATCTGGCAACAAAGGACCCACAATAAAAGCTGATGAAAACTCCTAAACGCATTGAACCCCTGATCGAAGACGGTCTGGTCGACGAGGTGCTGCGCCCGCTCATGAGTGGTAAAGAGGCAGCTGTTTATGTGGTGCGCTGTGGCAATGAGCTGCGGTGTGCCAAGGTTTACAAGGAGGCTAACAAACGCAGTTTCCGTCAGGCGGCCGAGTATCAGGAAGGCCGCAAGGTACGCAACAGTCGCCAGGCCCGGGCCATGGCCAAGGGCTCGAAGTTCGGGCGCAAGGAAACCGAAGACGCCTGGCAGAACGCCGAAGTGGCTGCACTGTTTCGTCTGGCCAGCGCGGGTGTTCGGGTGCCCAAGCCGTACGACTTCCTGGAAGGCGTACTGCTCATGGAACTGGTGGCCGACGAGTATGGCGACGCTGCGCCGCGTCTGAACGATGTGGTGCTGGAGCCGGATCAGGCACGCGAGTATCACGCGTTCCTGATCGAGCAGATCGTGCTGATGCTGTGTTCCGGTCTGGTGCACGGTGACCTTTCCGAGTTCAACGTGCTGCTGGCACCGTCCGGCCCGGTCATCATCGACTTGCCGCAAGCAGTCGACGCCGCGGGCAACAACCACGCGTTCAGCATGCTGGAGCGTGACGTTGGCAACATGGCGCTGTACTTCGGCCGCTTCGCGCCGGAACTCAGAAAGACCAAATACGCCAAGGAAATGTGGTCGTACTACGAGGCAGGCACTTTGTCGCCCGCCACGGTGCTGACTGGTGAGTTCGACGAGCCGGAGGACGAAGCCGATGTGGGCGGCGTACTGCGCGAAATCGAAGCCGCCCGTCTCGACGAGGCTCGCCGTCAGGCAGCTCGTGCGGCAGACGATGCGCCACCGAGCAAATCCATCGAAGAACCACCGCCGCCGTGGATGCAGTAAAGCTTTTGTGGGAGCGAGCTTGCT
>NZ_LJQT01000287.1:1191-1413 GCF_001400515.1 Pseudomonas meliae
AGCAAGCTCGCTCCCACGGGCGTGTTGGACTAGCTCTAACTTAGGTGGTGGCTAGCAACCCCTCCCGACGCCAGGTCCTTGAGGATCGGGCAGTCCGGGCGGTCGCCGCCGTGGCAGTGTTCTACCAGTTCCTGAAGCGTATCGCGCAGGCTGGCCAGTTCGTCGATCTTCTGATTCAGCTGCACGATGTGCTGACGGGCCAGCGCCTTGACGTCGGCGCTG
>NZ_LJQT01000287.1:1419-4669 GCF_001400515.1 Pseudomonas meliae
TGCTGGCGCGTTGGCGGTCTTGCCAGAGGGTCAGCAGTTTGCCGACTTCCTCCAGCGAGAACCCCAGGTCTCTCGAGCGTTTGATGAACGCCAGCGTGTGTAAATCGTCGGCGCTGTACAGGCGATAGCCACTGTCGCTGCGATGTGCCGCTTGCAGCAGACCGATGGACTCGTAGTAGCGGATCATCTTCGCGCTCAAGCCACTGCTTTTCGCCGCCTGACCGATGTTCATGGCGTGTCCTCCAGATCACGTGGTTTCCAGGTTTTCAGCAGCAGCGCATTGCTCACCACGCTGACACTGGACAGCGCCATGGCCGCGCCAGCCAGTACCGGGTTGAGGTAGCCCAGCGCCGCGAGGGGAATACCGATCAGGTTGTAGACGAATGCCCAGAACAGGTTCTGACGGATCTTTGCGTAGGTCCGTCGGCTGATGTCCAGCGCCGCTGGAACCAGTCGCGGGTCGCCGCGCATCAGGGTGATGCCTGCTGCATGCATCGCGACGTCCGTTCCGCCGCCCATCGCAATACCCACATCCGCAGCCGCCAGCGCCGGTGCATCGTTGATGCCGTCACCGACCATGGCAACCACATGATGGTTTTTCAGCTGGGTGACGGTGGCCGTCTTGTCGGCAGGCAGCACTTCGGCATGTACATCGTGTATCCCCAAGGCCTTGGCGACTACTTGAGCGCTGCCACGGTTATCGCCGGTCAGCAGATGGCTGGTAATGCCGCATGCGTTCAGCGCCCTGATCGCCTGATCCGTTCCGGGCTTGAGTGTGTCACCAAAGGCAAACATGCCGATGACCTTCGGCTCCGGGGCCTGCTCGATCAGCCAGGACAGCGTTCGCCCTTCGGCTTCCCAGATACGCGCAGATTCGGCCAGTTCGCCGATGGGCAGGCCGCTTTCATCCAGTAGGCGTCGATTGCCCAGCGCCAGCTCCCGGCCCTGAACGGTGCCCGCTATGCCCCGGCCGCTGAGGGCATGACTGTTTTCGGCTGCATCGAGCTTGAGTTGCCATTCATGACACACATCGAGCACCGCCCTGGCCAATGGGTGTTCACTGCCGCGTTGCAGTGCGCCCGCCAGTTGCAACAGGTGTTCTTCATTGCCCGACACCGCACTCATGTTGGTGATGCGCGGCGCGCCCGCGGTCAGCGTGCCGGTCTTGTCGAATACCACGGCATCCACAGCGTGGGCGCGCTCCAGTGCCTCTGCATCCTTGATCAGAATGCCGTAGCGCGCCGCCACGCCGGTTCCGGCCATAATCGCTGTAGGTGTCGCAAGGCCCAGAGAGCAGGGGCAGGCAATCACCAATACAGCGACCGCATTGATCAGCGCCACTTCAAGCGTGGCTCCAGCCAGCAGCCAGCCTGCCAGCGTGAAAAAGGCAATCCCCAGTACAGTGGGTACAAACACCTGGCTGACTTTATCCACCAGTTTCTGGATCGGGGCCTTGCCCGCCTGAGCGTCTTCGACCAGCCGAATGATGCGTGCCAGAACGGTTTCCGCGCCCAGCGCTGTAGTTCTCACCAGCAACTGGCCCTCGCCGTTGATGGCCCCGCCCGTGATCTTGTCTCCCGCCTGCTTGGCCACCGGCAGGCTTTCACCGGTAATCAGCGCTTCGTCGGCATGGCTGCTGCCTTCGACCACTTCGCCGTCCACAGGAAACCGTTCGCCAGGTTTGACCAGCACTTGATCGCCAAGCTGCAGTGAGCTGATCGCGACGTCCTGCTCGAGGCCGTCGACCACGCGCAGCGCGCGTTCCGGGCGTAGTGCCTCGAGGGCACGAATGGCGCTGGCCGTCTGACGCTTGGCGCGGCTTTCCAGGTATTTGCCCAACAGCACCAGCGCGATAACCACCGCCGATGCTTCGAAATACAGATGCGGCGTGGTGCCGGGTGCAGCACTCAGCCATTGATAGACGCTCAAGCCGTAGCCCGCGCTGGTGCCGATGGCGACCAGCAGGTCCATATTGCCTGCGCCGGCGCGCACGGCCTTCCAGGCGGCCAGATAAAAACGCGCGCCCAGAACGAATTGCACCGGTGTCGCCAGCGCGAATTGCGCCCAGGCGGGCAGCATCCAGTGCACGCCCAGCGGCGTCAGTAACATTGGCGCGATCAACGGCAGTGCCAGCGCGATGGCCAACAGCAGGGCCCATCGTTCGTTGTGCAGGTGGCGTGCTTTCTGGTCAGCTTCGGCGTGGCGATCCTCAACCAGCGTCGCGCTGTAACCGGCACGGCTGACGGCGTCGATTAGGGTTTGCGGATCGGTCTGGGCTGCGGTGTCTACATGGGCGCGTTCATTGGCCAGGTTGACCGTCACGCTGTTGACCCCCGGCGCTTTGGCCAGAGCACGCTCGACCCGACCCGCGCAACTGGCGCAGGTCATGCCGCTGATCGGCAGGTCGAAGGTGGTGGTTTGTTGCATGTGAATCACTCCCTGAGGCTGGATACCTGCAAGGATCAACCTTGCCACATGGGCAAGGTCAAGCGCGAATCAATAGTTAAGGTCGGCTTTCTTGAGGTACATGCCGTTCAGGTCCGCGGCGATACGGTATTTGAGGATATCGCCCGAGCGGAGCTGGATCTTGGTGCTGCGCGGCGCTTCCATTCCCGGTTCGCAGCCCACCACGGTGCCCCGCAGGGTGCTCAGTCTTATCGACACTTCACCGGGAGGCAGGTTGAAAGACACCGAGTCCTCCTGAAAAAGCCTTCCGGCCAGGCGGTCCTGCACATAGATGCCGATCTCACAGGAGGTCGCGACTTCCAGGCGCTCTCGGGAAATGATCAGGATGCCGTAATCCTGATCGGCCTGAGTGGCGGGTGCGATAGCCAAGAAACCGAGAATGCTGAAGAGGCTCACTGCTGACCAGCGCATCGCTGATACTCCTGATGTAAACGTTGATGAGTCAGCTTGGCTCACGATCAGCTCGAATACCAGCCCGGCAGCGATAACAGAAACTTGACCTTGCCACGATGACAAGGTTGAAGATGCTCGCTATCCATCAATGAGGGAGTGACACCATGCAGTTATTCAATGTTCAAGGCATGACCTGCGGGCACTGTGTTCGCGCGGTGACTCAAGCGATCAAGAACGATGACCCAGGCGCTGATGTTCAGATTGAACTGGCCAGCAAGCAGGTGAAGGTGCAAAGCAGTCTGTCACCCGAGCAGATCGTCAGGTTGATCAGCGAAGAGGGTTATCAGGCGCAGCCGGCATGACGCGGGTCAGGGGAGACTGTCAGAAATTT
>NZ_LJQT01000456.1:0-18853 GCF_001400515.1 Pseudomonas meliae
ACCTCTGGGGGCCGCTGATGCGGCCCAAGACAATGAGACACCAGTAGTGAGGGTACTATTTTGAATACAGCGGGTAAGTCAGTTGCACAGCAACCGTGGAGCCGAACGGTTGCATTGGAGAGGAGCAACGCAAAACTTGAGCTCGTGATTAAGTGGTTAGGTTGGTTCGACTACTCAGATAGGGAAACGCTTACCTCGATGCTCGGGGTTTCGCGCAACGGCCAGAACGCATTCTTCAACCGCTTGGAAGCATCGGGTTTTGTAAAAGTCGATAAGGCACCGGGGATACGCCGCGTCATTTACACGCTTGGTGACGCAGGATTCGAATACGCACTTGTGTTGTTGCCGAATCTCGACCTGAAGCGCAGAAAACGCTTACCGTCATGGGTAACGCTGATACACACCTTGTCGGTTCAGTCAGCGATCATCGCTAGACTCCCCCTGATAGCAGATATCAAACCTGAGAAGACGCTAAAGCATCTGCGTGCTGTCCGTCTGCCCGACGCGATAATTACTCAGCATGATGGAGCAGTGATTGCTTTGGAGGTGGAGCTAAACCACAAATCTAGCTCGCGTGTTTACAGCATTTTCCTTTCGCATCTGAAAAACATACGCAACAGAAATTACGACCAAGTGGAGTACATCTTTCCCAACGACGCGTTACGCAATTTGTACCAGGAGAAATTCGATCAGCCAATCTGGCCTATCTACAGAGCAAAAGCGGGCAGTACCAAGCTTGAGCTTGACGAAAGGCAAAGCTTCACGGCAACCGGCATCCATGACCTTAATCATTTCCGTTTCGTAACTGAGGAGCTATTTTCCCTATGATTGATGAACTTGAGCCGATACGCAGTAGTGATCTAGTCGAGACCATGCTCGGAATGGTCCCGCGAGAGGACCTCGAAAGCTGGGAGCTTTTGCTCCACTACTTTGAGCCACTAAAAGAGCTTTATCTGGACGAAGAGGTCACAGAGATTCTGGTCAACAGCTACGATCACATCGTGATCGAGAAAGCAGGAAAGCTCTACAGAATTGAGGGGGCGACATTCGGCTCAGAAAAGGCCTTGCAATCGTTCATTTACCAAGTCGCTAACAGGCTTAATCAGGAAATTGACGATGGCAATCCTGTGATGGATGCACGTTTTCCAGATGGCTCGCGGCTATGTTGCACTCTCCCTGCGGTAAGCCCCCGCGGTGCAACCATCTCAATGCGATGCAAGCCGAGAAAAGCTTACACGTTTGATGATCTTGTTCGCTTCGGTTCGATCTCTCAAGATATGGTGGATTTCATACGGGGCAGGGTAGAGTCTGCTGACACGATCTTGATCAGTGGCAACACTGGTGCTGGTAAAACGTCGCTGTTGCGGTCGTGCGCCTATTTCATCGATCCACGGGAAAGGGTCATCACCAGCGAGGATACAGCGGAGCTACATCTGCTCGGGATATTGCCGCACGTTTTGGAGCTTGAAGCCCCGAAACGAAAGCTCAGCGCGGGCGAGACAAAAATAGAGTTGGCAGACCTGGTGAAAGTCATGCTGCGTATGCGTCCCGACAGGCCTATCGTAGGTGAGGTACGTGATATGAAGGCAGCTGACGCCGTGATTCAGTTGTCGAATACTGGTCACACTGGCGGAGCAACAACCGTTCATGCAAACGGGCCGGACGACGCAATCAGGCGGTTCCAGTACCTGCTTGCAGCGACTGGGAACGTGAGCTATGAGCTAGCAGAGCATGAGGTTCTAAAATCTTTCCAATTGCTCATTCACTGCCACAGAAATTACAAGATCGGCAGGAAGGTGACGCACATCAGCCGAATCGTGAACGAAAAAATAGTCCCTATATTCATCTACGATGAGGAGGCTGGTAGGCATCGGCGGGTTGACGGTGTGGACGCCTCCGGCGGCCAGGGGTGACCCCTGGACTCAATGACTAACACCAAGGGCGCGGCCCTTGTCATCGCGCAGGGGGCCGCCCCTGAGCTCGGGAGCGCGGGGTGGTGAAACTACCCCACACTCCGTCGCGGAGGCTTGGGTCACTCCAGGACATCAAGCAGAATATGCCCTGCGGGCAGTCCTGCGGACGCGGAACCCACCCCTAGGGCGGGGCCCCCGCCATTCAGCTTGACCCCCTTACGCTCAACAGCATGGCGTCACACCCCGCGACTCCCGGTTCGAAAAAGCGATACGTACAACCGGCTATTGGGCCTGCAAGCTGCGAAAAATGATTGTCACTTCGTCATCTGGCTAGCCTTTTGGCATCAAAAACGCCACTTGTAACCAGTTTTCCTGCCGGAAATTGTCAGCTTTCTGGCGAAAAAGTGTTGCAAAGTCTCTACGCGGGATCCAAAATACGCAGGCTTTTTGACGCATCCCCAGCGGTGCTCAAATTAGCGTAGGGAGCGTCAAGCTCCCGGCGCGTCGTTAGGCCCCACAGGACGGGGTCATGCTAACTCTCCGTGTGATCCTTCAGGATCCGGGCCAATTCCAGCTTCAAGCCTTCATAGTTATGCGGCTTGGTGCTGTCGAATCTGGCACCGTTCTCTACCGCGATTTCAAGCAATGCCCTTATGACCATAGAGCGTGACGCTCTTCCGAAAAACCTTTCGGTCGCTATGGGCTCCACAAACCACTGATCTACGTCTGCCATAAGTTCGCCCGGCAGGGTGATGCTTGTTGCTTTGGACCTGCTCATGCGGGCTCCCCGGCTCGGTTAATTGTTGCTTTTCGCACCAATATATGTATAGATATGTGTATAGAGCTGTACATAGAGTTGTATATATCTCTTCAGGAGTTGAGGTAAAAGTGGACGAGCATAGAAACCCCAATCTCAAAAATAAAGCGGTATTCACTCAACGCGACACAAGCTTGGGTGTACCGACGAGGGTTTTCGTCGGAACAGCCTTCCTGATTCTGTTTGCAGCGGTCGTTTTTTGCTCATACCTAGGCTGGACGGTCGGCTTGCCCGCGACTGTCGTTCTCGCCTTGGTGATCTTCCTGCCGGTGTATTTGATCCACAAGGATGACCCAGAGGCTTATGTAGTCTGGCTGCGAAGCATGTTCACTGCCAGTAGGCTATCCGCCGTTCGAAACACTCGGCGTCGCATGTTGGTTTTGATCCCGGACGGGGCGGGCCATTTCAATATTAAAACCATAACGCAAGGAAACTCGAAATGAAGCAAGTCGTAACTCGTGGGTGTGCGGCATTCATCGCTCTAGTGATGGCTCCGGCAGCGTTCGCTGCCGGGAATAACGATGTAGACCTCGGAGGTAGCAGTAGCGGCCCCCTGCAGGCGTTTGTAGGGTTCTTGCAGGAGCTAGTCAACTTCGTAGGTGGCCCAGGTGTGCTTTTCATCGCGTTCATCGCTGGCTTTGCCGCTATCGGCTTGTGGGTGATTGCGCCCAAGGCGGGCGGTGCGGCGATAGCCTGGGCGTTCCGGGTATGTGCAGGGGTCATTATGTTGATGAACCTTGCGTTGTTATTGACTTGGCTCCAAGGCTTCTAACATGACGACAGCAACGGCTAAGAAAGCGGGCGAACCGATCAACACGAAGCTGTATGCGGCTGGATTGTGGAAGGGCAACTTGCTCTCGCACACCGGTAGCCTCGTCGGCGGACTCGAAATGTCGGGTATCGATCCTAAAGGACTGAGTGATGCTGACTTAGAGCATTCGACTGTTCTTCTGCGCAACCTTATGCAAACGCAACACCCCGACACGGTCGTCACGCAGTACTACTGGCACTTCGAAGGGGCGAACGTCGCATTCAAGGATCGCAAAGACCCGCGTAGCCAAATGCTGTCGAAGCAGCGTGAGCGGTTCCTCAATGAAGAACGTGATTTGGCGACCAGTAGGCTCTACTGGATGCTCGACGTCCCCAGTGAGGCGAACATAAACCAGCTTTTGAGCACCGCAACATTCAAAATGCTGTTTGCCGCGCCGTTCGAACGTTCGGCCCGCTCCGCTTTGCAGGCGAAGTTTAGCAACTGGGGTGCATGGCTTGTTGAGCAAGATGAGCTGCGGCGTCAAGGTGAGTTGCTAGACGGCGCTTTGTCTGAGCTTGACGCTAAGGTCCAGGTTCTTTCTGCGCAGAATATGCGGTTGACACCTGAAAAATTGTGGGCTCAATGCCGCGCAATGGTGAATCTGCGGCCTGAGTACCTGGAAAGCGCTCAGACAGAGACGATACCTGCCGAAGATTGGGATCGGATGCTGCCTGACGGTGACGTCCATCCAGTTGTAATAGATGGTATGGACTGTTTGAAGATCGACGGCGTAGAACCAGTCTACGCGACCATCGCATCTGTGACGGCCTTCGGCGGCGAGCATGTGCCAGAGGGTATGTGGGGCCGAGGTAGCGTTATGCCTGTCCTACAGAACGGCAACTATTTGATCATGACTAAGGCACGGCCACTCTCGCTTATAGAGCGTGCGTTCATGATCACAGGCAAAGAGAACGAGCTTCACCGCAGCCAAATGAAGTTCTCATCCATGATCAAGGGTGAAGATGTCAGCAGCAAGATTCAGTCGCAGATCGACGGCAGCAACCATCTGAAGAAGAAGGTCGCTGAATTGGAGGATGCCGCCAATTCGCCTGACCGCTACTACCACTTCCAGTCGCATGTGGTGGTCTTCCACACTGACCCGGTGAAAATGCGCAAAGCGCGCCTTGATATGAACCTGTCTTTGACGCAAAGCGGCTTTCATGTGGTGTGGGAATCGGCTGGCCTGTTGGACCTGTTCCCTATGCTTCTGCCTGGGTATCCAAAAAAGTCATTCCGGGCAGCAGAGTTCACATCGTCGCAAGTAGGTGCTTGCTCACTGATCTTTCGTTCAAGCGAGGGGATCAAGCAGTGGGGGGTCGATAACGAAGAAGCACTCTACGTCCTAGAAAGTGAAGATGGGACTCCATTCCATTACACGCCGTTCGTAGGCGACAAGTGTCTGTCCATCGGTGTTGGGCCCTCACGGATGGGCAAGACCTACCTAAAGAACGTCGTAGCCGGCCATTTCCTCAAGTACGGGAAGGACGGTAAGGGATCGCTGTATCAGGCCGTAGACGTTGATGAAGGCTCTGAATGCGTAGCCGCATTCTTCCAAGAAGATGGCGGAATATTTCGCTTAACAAATACCGATGCGGATCGTGGATCGAATCCTTTTGTGGCTGCGGAAGGTGAGTTCGACGCGGCCTTCAAATACCACATGCTCTCGCAGATTCGGCTGATGCTCGCTATGAACGACAGCGAAGAGCTGCGTGGGCTTGATAAACACGAACAGCTTGAGCTTGATCGCTCGCTGTCTGAAACACTTCGCCTCCCCAAACACATGCAGCACATGACGGCGTTGTACAACCACCTGGGTAAGTCGTTGAAGCTTAAGCTAGCACGCTGGGTTAAAGGCGGAATGAATGGGAACCTGCTTGATAACGTCGAAGACGGTATAGGCAGACTGGATAAGCGTATCTCTGTTTATAATTTAAGCGGCGTCAAAGATAAGCATGACCTTGCGCAGCTGATGATGAATGAGATCTTTTACCGAGTCGTTAAGCTGTTTGAAGAACCTGCAAATCGCGGTGTACCCAAACTATTGGAAATGGACGAAGCTCAGTATCTTTTAAGCATTCCCGGTATGGCAGAGTTCATCGTGAAAAAGGCGCGAACTTGGTTCAAGCACAATGGCGGTATGGCTTTCTGGACCCAGGATCCCGAGCACTACTCAAATTTAGAAGGGTGGGCCACGCTGCGTTCATCCGCGTCAACTTGGTGGTTCATGGCCGATCCAACTATGGATCGCCAAGCGTACAAGCTTGCGTTTAACTTGTCCGAAGGTGAGCTGGACGCAATCGCAGGTCTCATTCCTCGAAAACAGGCGTTCATTATCCAGCGTGAGGCTGGTATCTCGAAGGTCGTTAACATCGTTGCATCTAAACAGGAGCATGTTGTAGCTACAAGCCGTCCGCATGAGGCGATAATCGTTAGAGAGATGCTTAATCAGTACCCCAATGATATTGATAAAGCAGTCAGTGAAATGGTCAAGCGAATTTTCCCAGGAGAATGACAGATGATTACTAAGGATTTTGCGCTTCGGCGTTTTGTCAGTTCGGTAAAGCTGGCTTGGACCCGTTGTGTAGTGGCCGCGATGATTGCTGTTACCCCACTAACAGGGTACACAAACGGTTTTCCAACGTTCGACGTAACAGCGGTTGCGCAGGCTGTCGCGGACTACTCAAATCAGCTGATGCAATACACGGAGCAGATGCAGCAGACAATTCTTGAAGAAAGCCAGCTCGCTCAGCTTGTTGCTACATACGAGCAGACTATGACCTCCTACGATCATATGCTGACGCAAATGACTGGCCTGAAAAACAAGATAAGCAGGCGTGACTGGCAGGGAATATATGCCAAGTATGGAAACGTGATTGATAGCTATCCGGGGAACATGCCCAACTTCAGCGCGGGCAAGTGGATTGCGAAAGGTAAGGACCTGCAATCGCTCTACGCGAGGATTGATCAGGCTCGTGATCTTGAGGATGCGATTCGAGCGCTTCCCTTTGATGCCAAATCGGAGCAGCAAGCCACGGTTGCGTCAGAGCAAAGCTTTGCGCGAGAGCAGCTGGCGGTGGGCCAGAGCTTGTTCGTAGACGATATGGCGAGCGAGTCTGAGATTCAGATGGAACGTTACGGTGAAGTTGCGGAGAAGCGCGCAGCTCTCGGCCCCGAGGACCATCTAAAAACGCTGCAAGTTATGGCAGAGCAGAACGAACTCATGATTGAAGCAGCTCAACAGCAAAACGCGATTAATAACGCGCAGCTTCAATATGCTAACCAGTTGGATGCGCAAGTGTTCTCCTTGCAAAACCAAGGTCGCATGGCTTCTTTGAAAGAAGCTAAAGCCAGACTCAGCGATGAGATTGTTATCGACAATGAGCCGTTGTCGAAATACTGATTGGAGGTTTTATGAAATTCATTACTGCCGCTGTTATTGCGTTCATTGCATTGCCTGTCTTTGCAGACTCCAAGTCAGACGACATGGCACGTGTAAAGATGATCCAAGACGGTATAAAAATATGTGATGCCAAAGGGTTCGCTACTGTAGGTGAAAAGGATACGTGCGTCAGCGGTTACACAGCGAAAGCAAACGGCCTGTACCCCCCCCGTGGAAGCGAGGACTATTCCAAAAAGCACTATGCGGGCCTGGGAAAGAGCGCAGCAGAGGGAGCCTTGCAGAAGCTCCAGCGCGAATGGGGTACGGCACAGAAGGGTGGTTACTTCAGTGCGCGCCGTAAACCCGGCGTTGTGACGAAGAAGGCGATCGTGCAGGAAGGGTGGTGGATTCAGGTCCATGTGCTGGGCGCACGTCAGACACAAGATGATCCGTGGTTCATCGAGTGCAAGGGCGGCAAGACTTTGAACATCGTGCGTCGCTGCCCGCTCGGTAAAGGAGGGGAAGAGTAATGTTCTCTTACCTACTTCACGCGCAGCTTCTGGTTGCTTCCATCGCGTTGATTTGCGCGACCTTGATCGTACTGCGAAAGCGTCGCCTAAAGCGCAATGCGGTTGAGGACAGTCAGCCGGTCGCAGTTCCGCTGTACGCGAAGGACGAGGTTACGGATACGTTTGTCGTCGTGGGGTACTCCTCCGCTGGTGCGGTGAGCGGAGAAGCCGTTCGTAAACCATCGAGCTGGTCGAATCCAAGTCGCGGTCAGAAGATCGCGCGGCTCCTAGTGTTCATGATTTTACTGGGTGGCGTCTTTCTATCGCCTGTTTTGTTTATGGGGCAGGCAGAGGCCGGTCTGTCTCAAGAAATGAAGGGGATCTTTAACAACGAACTTCGGGACTTTGTGGACAGTATGATGTCCGCAAGCGACGGGCCAGTACATGACTTTACGCGAGTCATGTTTCTAGCCGGATCTGTCATTCTGTTTGCTATAGAGATTACAAAGTTTATTTTTATGGGCACGCGTGCGGCTGAATCTAATGCACAGGCGGTGCTATGGTGGTTCGCGACACTCGCTATTATGGAAAGCTACAATCCCGCTACGTCCGCTATATGGAACGTTGCTGTAGGCATTGCAAACGGATATCAAGAACATTTGGTTGGTAATACTGATAACTTCTTCCTTGCCCAATGGATTCATAAAGCGAAGGGCGCAGTCAACGTCGACGAAATGACGATATTTGATACTGCGAAACTGTACATTTATTATGTGTCTTGGATGGTTACCGGCTCATTTTTGGATTTGGTTGCGTCCTTAGCTGCCATGTGGGCTGATTTTGGATATGCGCTTTCGAAAGTCATCGGTCCTATCTTCATACCTTTTTTGTTGTTGCCTGCAACGCGAAATTTGTTTGACGGTTGGTTCAAGTTTTTTATAGGCTTTGGCTTCCTGTTAGTCGTGCTCAAAGCGACTATGGTAGTTGCGGCTATTTCGATCAAAGCTATTATGGCATCGCTCAATGTAAGCTTCGCGGGTAATGGCTGGGGTGACCCAATTTCATATGTGAATGTCGGTAAGGATAATTTTTACTTGTTGTCAGATGCATCCTGCATGCTGGCGATTGCAGCGCTCTTTGTACTTTCGTCGTTTGTTTTTGCGTCTGCCTTGGCTGGCGGGCTCGGAAATTTGAGCGGCGGACTAGGTTCAGCAGCCAATATGGCCGTTAAAAAATTCATGAAGTGAGGGTTGTCGTATGCCAGTCATACAAGATGAGCAAGAATTGAAGAAGGCAGGTGTCAGCGACACCGAAGTGCCTCGTGATATTTCTAAGCTGCGGGTGCAGAACAACCGTTACTTCGTGATCATTCTATTGCTGATAGCAGGGCATTTTGTCCAGACCTGGGTGAGCAAGGTTGCTTTTGATAAAGCACAGACCACTAAGGAAGTAGTTTACGTAAAACTGTTTCCGGACGGTAATTGGCACGTCGGGGAATTCAAGCCCGAGGACGAGCAGATCTACTTCCGTTCGACCATTGATCGGTCTTTGGAATCTTACGCGAAGAACCGCTACGGCCAGTTGCCTGAAACGGTAAAACGCAATTACGCAGAGGCAGCGGTATTTATGTCCGATGCGATGATGGCCGATTTTGTCAGCACTCAGCCAGGTGGCTTCAATGCTAGCCAACGGGCGGTTGACATAGCCAATAATAAAAACTCGGATCGAGTAGAAGTAACTTGGAGATTCGCTGATCACTATGATCGGATTCCAGCGATCTTTAACAAGAAGTCAGGAGAGGTTATCCGATCCAACGTCTATCTGACCGTAGTAACAAAAACCTCAAACGGCTTGGTAAAACAGAACGGCGTTGAGAAGAAGATTTTGCGCGTCCAGTGGCGTTTGTTGCCAAAAGAGCAACTTGCCGAGAAGAAACAGGACTGGTTACGCGTTAACCCACTTGGACTTGAAATTATCGAGTCCGATTTGATCGATGATCCAGCAGGCTATAACAGCGCTCCAGAGGGCCAAGCACAATGAAAAAAGCAATTATCAATACTGGTGTTAGTGTGATCCTGCTGGCCGCTGCTGTGTCAGCGCAGGCTGCGAGCTGCCGCGTAATCCACTGGAAACCAGACATGGTGATACAGGTGAACTCGGCTATGTACCTCGGCACTCGTATCGAGTTTCCGGCCGATATCATCATGGACCCAGTGCCCAGCTCGACGCTTTGGGATACGGACGGAGCAACCAGTCAGATCGTTGTCAAGCCTAACAGTCAGCAACCTGATGGTGCACAGGCCGTTGTCCGTGCCTGGACGGCTGATGGCAACTCATACGACATTCTTGCAAAACGCGTCTCTGCTGACCAAAACGACACTTGTGTAAAAGTCGTAGCAGACGGCATGGTCTTCACTTCTGAGGGGCGCGCTGCGTTGCAGGCGCAGTCTGCTCGCTTGGCTCAGGGCAACGCAGCGGCGGGTGTGCAAGCGCAGCAGCTCCAGCAGCAGCTCAGCCAAGTCCGGCGTCAAGCGGAGGACGATAAGAAAAAGGCCGTAGTCGAAGCACTGCGCCGTTTCCGGTACCACGTTTACACCCGCTATAGCTGGGATGAGGGAAGTGGCTTTGCTGCCAAAGGCATCATCACTGATGTATACGACGATGGCCGTTTCACCTACATCAGGCTGAATCAGCCTAACCGTGGGTTGCTGTCAGTAGAAACCGAGATCGGCGGCAAGAACGCCGTGGTACACACGTCTTACGACGATGCCTACGGCATGTACGTTATCTCCGGCATCTACCCCAAGTTCACACTTCGCGCTGACGAGGCCGAAATCGGCGTTAAACGTGCGAACAGCGACACTCATGGCGAGTTTTAAGGGGGATTTATGACCAAAGAATCCTCGCCTCGGGTGGAAGAGAAACCCGCAACGTACAAGCGGAAGATGCAACTTTGGTTTTTTGTGGCCGGCGGCATCGTCCTGAGCCTGCTGGGCGTACTGACGCTTATGAACATTTGGACAAACATGAACGGGGGGACTAAGCGAACAGATCCTGTCGAGGAAGCTCCGCCTGTTCGACATTCAAATAACGATGCTCGTGATCAGTTCAATCAACTACTTGATGGCCGCAGGCCAACGCCGCGACCTGTAGCCGTTGAAACTAACCGTTCCTCGCTTGAGCAGCAGTTGGACGATTTGGACACCACCACTCCCCAGGGGAAAGCTATAGCAGCTCAAGAGGCTGCCCAAAAAGAACAGTCCATGTCAGCCGAGGAAAAAGAACTCCGTTCGTTTAGGGCGAAGGAGACGACTCGTGCGCTAAAGGCCGCTCAGGGGGGCTGGAATCTCTCTAAAGCCAAATCCGCGCAGACGGCGCAAGGATCCACTCCAAGAGCCGCCGCTGCGTCTACTCCAGCTCCCAAGGGCGACATAAATAGCCAAGTCGCAAACCTGAACCGCCCATTTAACGATGGTGAGAGCTTGGAGCAGCGTCGCGCCGAGGTGAAGCGCCGGATCGAAGAGGCGCAGCGCTTGCGCGCCACGCTTGCGGCCCAAGGGGCATCCGGCCTGCCAGAAGCCGCAGGACGTGGCACGCCGAGTCCGGTGCGTCAGGAATTGCAGCAAGTATCATCCGGTTTTTCTAAGCCGCCTGAGAACGTAGTTGGCTACACCAAAGACAACAAGTACAACGCGGATATTGAAGGAAAAATCAAGGTTCCACCTGGGACCGAAATCTTGACAACTTTGACGAAAAAAGCAGTATCCGATTATCCAGGTTCGTCGTTGAAGGCAATAGTGAGCCGCGACGTATACGATACCTCACGGCGGTATGTAGTGTTTCCTAAAGGTATGGAAATCAATATCGGCATAGAGCGTACACGCAATGTTAACGAAGCAATTTCAGACCGTGTTGCATTCTTGGTCAAGAACGGTGTTCGACCTGATGCCAAGTTAATAGATTTTAGTAAGGCTAGTTCTGCGGACAGAGAAGGTGTCGGTGCTATTGGTGATCAAACCGACTACCACTTTTTGCCGCAGTTCCTTGGCGTTGCGGCGTATGCCCTTATCGGTTCACAGAGCAGCTATTCAGGGACCGGCGACGAGAAGGGCAGTTACGCTGGTGACGTTGGTGAAAACTCACGTCAGCAGTTCTCACCACTTGTTGAGAAGTACCTGAACATTGTGCCGACACAGACTATTCGTCCTGGGCAAAGCTTTCAGGTGATCATTGAAGAAGAAATGTATGTTGAACCTTGGAGCGACCTCTATGCGAAATACATTAATTAAAATCTTGTGTGCGGTCGCTTTCTGGCCGATGTTGAGTTTGGCTAACGATACTGCTAACAGTCAATCAAGCGTCATCGACCCGCTCGCGCTGTATGCGCGTACTGTCTACCCGGAGGATGCGCAAACCGTTGGTGATGCAGCGCGTTACTTGTTGGAGCCTAGCGGCTACACGCTGGTCACATCGTATCCAGCCCCTAGTGATGCAATAACCATCGTCAACTCGCGTATCCCTCCTATCGCGAAGATTCACAGGACGATGCCGATTATCGACGCATTGCAGCTCCTGATCGGCAACGACAACTGGATCGTCATTGATCGCAACCACAAGCTTGTCTCTTTCTCGGAGAAAAAATCATGAAGAAAGCCCTGCTTATGATTGGTATTAGCGCCGTACTGACGGGCTGTAACACGACACATGTGACCGGAACAGGTGAGTTCTTTTCTTTGTCGAGTCGCAATGTTGTCTACCGCGACCTGACACGGCCTGTAAGTGTGGATAACGAGCCGGAGAAAGCGAATTATGTCGTTGTTCCTGCCAAAGCTCAGTAAGCCATTCGTAGCGCTGGTAATGCTCCTGGGCGTTACCGCTAATGCATGCGCTGCCGACTCCGATCCAACGGACACAGAGGAGCTGTACGCGTACCTGTTCCCAGGCACTGAAAAAGCGCAACCGTCCTCGATGCCAGCAGAGAACTATGCCGCACCAGCTACGGGAGCGGTGACGGGCTTTGGGTCCAAGAAGCGTCGCGCTGGCTGGAGTCAAGATCAAGTTATGGCCATGCGTGAAGCGTTCAAGCGTAAGGAAGATGAGCTTCCTGAGGCACAAGCGCCTGCAGGCGTTGTGCCGGTGCCCACCGATTCGGGTTTGTACGACCCGCAGGGCGCACCTATCGGTGATGGACCTTACGCGGAACTCATAAAGCAGAACGCTAAAGAGCAAGACGTCAATGAAAGCGTCATCAGCGAAATAATCGCTCAAGAGTCACGCAACGACCCGAATGCGATCAGTCCGAAGGGGGCGCAAGGCCTGATGCAGCTTATGCCAAGTTTGTCCAAACAATTCAATATTGACCCCTTTGATGTCGCCATGAACATTAAGGTTGGCACCCGGTATTTTGCCGAATTGCTCGCCAAGTATAAGCGGCTGGATTACGCCTTGGCTGCGTACAACGCTGGCCCAGGAGCAGTTGATAAATACAACGGTATCCCCCCTTTCCCTGAAACGCAGAACTACGTTAGCTCAATACTTGCACGCGTTTCGAAATATGAGGCTAGCAACTGATGAAAAATGTTTTTCTATTAGCTTTGCTGCTATCAAGCTCCGTAATGGCCGGTAGCGAATACGATTTTGACTACGATGATAAAAACGATATGCGCGCTGCGTACACCATGTGTGCCACAACCGGTTTTATAGGTGGCGACTGTCCTAAAGTCCAGGTCAAGTGCTGGCAGCCGCCGATGACTTACAGGAAAAGCGGCAACACACACACGTATTGCGTAGATAAACCAAATTTCAGTGTGTCGGGGGATGAACAGCAACGCAACTTGGATGAAGCAAGTAAGCGAGCTCAAGACGTCATCGGCAACGATCAATGAGCGTTATAGACCACACGCGGATTACGTCTAGTGGTTGCGTCACCTGCTTAGTGGTGGGCTGGCCGGGGCATCCGGCAGCATGTTTGAAACCATCTGCGGATTACGCCTAGTGGTTGCGTCACCTGCTTAGTGGTGAGCTGGCCGGGGCATCTGGCACCATATTTTGTAACGAGGAAGCGCAATGTTGACGGACTGCGATAAACGATGGCTTGAAGCGATTCGCGAAAGCCATAGGAGTTGGACTCCGCTCGTCCTTGCCGAACTACGTGGCGTGCAACCAGCAGATCTGCGGCAGATCGCCGGTCAGGTGCTGGTCTTTTACAACCATATGTATGTGAGTGCTCGCCAGTTGGTCGACGCTGTAGTTCAAGAAACCGTTACCCAGAACGGGCACGTGGCAGAGGTGTACGAATACAGCTGCGCATGCGCTGTGCATAAGCTTCAAGATTCTTTAACCCCAGCGGATGGACGCGCTGTGATGCTCGCTAGCGGGTATTACGGGGTCGATCTTGACGTGATGCGTACCAATGCGGATCAAGCCGTTCGTGACGCCGCTCAGCGGCTCTACGAGGACTGGTTGGCAATCGATGAAAACACGATGAAGAGGAACCAACGCAATGGAAACCGATAAGAAAGTTCGTTACGACGCACTGATCCCGCACGAATTCACAACCGGTGAAGGCGAGAATTTGAAGAAAAAGACCGCTTGGACAAGGGTAGGGGCTGCATTTCCGACCTCTGACGGCAAGGGTTTCAACATCGAAATAACCCCGAACATTTCCGTCAGTGGCCGTGTGGTGTTGCGGATCTATGAACCGAAGCCTGCGGCTGCGGAGTGATCGATGTTGTCACGAAAAGCGGTCAAGGGGTTGGTGCGGCCCACAGGCGCGAAGCGCCGAGGACTCGGCCCCTTGACGGCTCGTAGTGACGTAAAGGCTCTGCGACGGAGTGGGGGGTAGCTTCATCACCCCACGCTCCCGAGCTCAGGGGCGGCCCCCTGCGGGTTGGAGAGTAGCTGCGCAGCAGCGCGAGAGGCGGGCAGAGCCCGGTCTCTTGATGGATGCACGGGAAGAATATTCGCGTTTTTGCGCACCTGCTTAACCTGGCTAACTCGCAAGTGATTGCGTTGACGTTGAATCGAAGAAGGACAGATTGTGCGCTTACAAATACTCAAGAGACTGTTTCAAGAAGGCATCCCTATGGCTGCCTCGGTGATTACAGACCCTGATACTCCAGGCAATTGGTTGCTGCGCATCACCAAAACCAGAACTGGTGACCATGAGCTGGTAACGGTGGCTGAAAAGTCTGATCAGGTTAAGCGCTATGTGCGCTACGGCGCTGCTGTGATGGACGCGCATCGGATCGGCTTTCGCGAACTGACTATAGCGATGCCGGACGACATGGAGCCGAACGGGGCCTTCGGGTCACCAGCTGCTGCACGCGCAACTCACTGAGGACAGCACAAATCCCGAAAACCTGCGTTAATTCCGCTGTTTGGGCTGTCGAAAGCCTGATTTTTGTTACATGAATTGCTATTTCATGCAGCGGAGCTTAATCTTGATTCGTTATTACCAAACGATTTGAGGGCGTCATGGCCGTGGATCTTTCTCAAGCGCGACAGATGTACAAGGACGGTGCCTTAAAAGCGGCAATCGTCGCTCCCGCTCCGATGATGCATGCATCATGGGTGCTTATGGTTGAGCGAACGGATGGATCCTTGGCAACGGTTACGCTCGCAAGGTCCGAGGCGCACAAGGTCTACTCGACACTTGGTGCTGCTCATGGTGACGCTCGTAGGATAGGGTTTGTTGAAGTGAGGACGTTACACATGACGGATACGCAAGTGGCGTAGCCAGATTGCAGAAACCAAAAAGCCCGGCGTGGTAACCGGGCTTTTTGGACTAACCAGAACAGGTTTTCTTCTTTCGACGGCAGAAACCTGTTCCTCAACAAGGTGAGCTGATTATGGCTGGCACTTCGGCTTCGTGCAAGTCGAAGAAAGCAGTTGTAATCAGCTGACCGCTGAACGGCGGGAACATGGATGCAACCTTAAAAGCGGTGGGTACCGCTGTCGTCACCGGCAGCACCCAGCGCAAGAAGCAATCAAGCAAGTCCTCTGCGGCACCTGATCGCTATTTCGAAGCCGGTACGGCTCTCAATAGGATCCTGAGCGAATCGCCTTACCTTGCACGGTGCAGCGACAACAAGACCGCTGCGCTGGTCCGACCGCGTGACCATGCAATTCGGTTTCCCTACATGCAGATCAACCGGCGCGGGATGGTGTCGTGGTTGATCTTCGACCTCGATCACGCAAACTCGCTCATTTGGGATGATCTTGGCCTGCCTCAGCCCAATCTGATCGTGCGCAATAGGGCAAATGGGCATTCCCATTTGTACTACGCAATCTCACCGGTATGCACGACAGAGAAGGCCAGAGACAAACCCATCGCGTACATGAAAGCGATTTACTCTGCTTTCGCTCTCTTGCTAAAAGCCGATCCGGACTACAACAGCGGGCCAGTCGCCAAGACTCCCGGCCACCCTTGGTGGCTTACCACAGAATTGCACGATCACGTCTACGACCTCGCAGATCTGGCCGAGTACGTTTCCACGCAGGTGAATCCGTGGCGCAAAGCTGGACGGCTTGAAGACCTGCCTGAGTCCAGGCACGTCATGCTGTTTGAAAGGTTGCGCTATTACGCGTACAGCGTTGTCGGCCAGCAGCGCGAGGAAGGCAGTTTCGAATCGTTCTGTCGGTTGCTGGAAGCTTATGCGCACAACAACAACACTTTCAGCCGTCAAGGTTTCCACACCGGAAACCTACCGCAATCGTCTTTGCGGGCTACGGTCAGATCGATCAGCCGGTGGACATGGGCGCACTACTGGGGAGGTTCGCCTTGCTGTCGTGGCGTGATGGAGCTGGACGCGGCCTTGCCGCTAGAAGACCGTCAAAGACTTGCTGCGAAGCGTACTCATGAGCTGCGACAGAGAGCGACTGAATCAGCGATTAGAGCCGCTTGTAGATCGCTGCAAGGGCAAGGGCAAAAATTGAGTCTAACGGCTGTTGCTGAGACAGCGGGCGTCACACGGCAGACGGTGGCCAACTATGGCCACATCTTTGCCGAGGTCGCGACGCCGTCCCCAGTGGCCAAGCTGGAAGCACGAAGCGGCAGGGCCGAAGAAAGCGTGTCCAAGCGTGAAATGCTATCAAAAGATGCCCCGGGCACCAGGTGGCCAAGTTCAAAATGCTGTCATTCCGAGTCAGAAACGGATGCCGGCATAAGAAAGCAGTCCTCAGAAATGCTATCAAAATCGGTGCCTGGCGCCGGCGATCGATCCCCTAAATGCTATCAATTCATAGGGCAGGCCGACGTCCGAAAAAATGTTAAGTATGGTGTACATCAGATATCAGCACGAAGTGCCGCGCCTTTTCGTTGCGCATGGTCCCTTAAGGAAAGTGAGAACTCCTCATAGTGCTGGGGAGTGAACGGCGTGTGTTTCGTGAAGGGTTACGCGTACATCGCTACACATTTGTGAATATAGGTAACTGTTAGAACAATGATTGATTGGCACCGTGTTGGATTGCCCAGGTGGTATGACTCAATGCTTGGCAGGTGTAGTGACTGTCGAGTTGCTCGGATTGCTGGTGTATCGCAGGGTGCTATTCGGTACAGGCGTGAGTTATTTGGGATTGCTGCATGGACAGCAGCAATGAACATTGGGGTGAATAGAGAAAACGGACAAAATCGTACGCTAAGCATTCGGCCTGCCTGGTTGAGGTCACACATGCCCCATGACCGAAATTTCTGGACACCTACAGGCAAGAAAAAACCCGCGTTGGCCTAAGCCGCAGCGGGTTTCCTCCCCAGTCAAAAAGGTCTATTAGAACCAATCTTTCCAGTGGTCACGGATGAAATCGTAGAAGGCGCGGGCCAACATACGAATCACCAGATCTTTCAGTGCATTCAGCCAAGGCTTCATACTTGAGGTCTCTGAATTCGACCTTACCTTCCGGCGTTTTTCCGGGACACATAGCGCCGTTAGAGCACGTCAATGCTTCCAGTGAGGTTCAGCCGGTTGATGGGCCTCAGGTTTCACCCGCGCGGCTTCCTAGGTCCGCGCCCTTGGTCCGAAATCGTTAAAGCAACCGACCCACATCACGTTTCACAATTGACAGCCGCATCTTAGCGAGGCGCTAATAGATTCGCCATTACAAAATTTACTCCAGAAAGCCGCTTGCAGGCTTTGGCTAGCCTCCGACCTGTTTATTTCCCTTGAAATTGCTGGGTGTTTCATCAAAAAAGAGTTGCAATCATAATTTACCTTTGTAAACATAAATGCCACGTCAATGCTTCCAGTGATACCGGCAGATAGGCCCCTAACCGATTTGCCAACAAAAAACCGCCTTTCCTGGGCGGTTTTTTTGTGCGTTACATTTGGTGAGCCTGTTTAGGTGTGTCCGTTGGAGTACACCTCAACCTGGCGTCAGGCGGCTCACTGGCACCGCGTCAGACTAGGGCCGTTTTGTGCATTTTCTGACGCCGAGGCGTTAATCTCTATGGCCTCAACCTGACAGGTCGAATGCTTAGCGTACGATTTTGTCCGTTTTCTCTATCGACCCCAACATTGAACCTTTCAGGGAAATGTTCGGCGTCTTGCCTGAGCGCGAGATTGCGCGTCGCGCCGGGGTATCCGTTCACAGTGTTGCCCGGTTTCGAGACCGTATGCAGCTGCCTAGGGAGGCGCTGATTTATTCGATTTTTCGTCCCTGCAACGCTCTGGAGGCCTTGATTTATCAGGGGGCAACAGCTGGGTTTTAGAATAAATCAGCGGCTCCCTAGATATCCTCGATCAGTAGTAAAACCCAAGCGTGCTGCGCAGCGTGTACCACTTGGTCATCCGCTTCGCGAATACCAGCAGTTTATCGGTCTGGTACCAGACGCTGATTTGGCCTGTCGTGTGAACGTTGAGGTGGGTCTTGTTGTGCAGATCCGTCACGAGCTTGGCCTCGATGAGGTGTCACCAAATCAACCAGGAGTGGAGCCCTTTGTTCATCCGGCATATCACGGTCCACTCATTGGTTTTGAGCCTCTGCTGTCGCAGATGTCGGCTGTGAAGGTGAGCCGTGCAACAGGATTGCCCATCGGTATTATTGAGGCACGTCGCGATTTTTTAGGCATCCCACCATTTGTTCGTTTCTCAAAGCTCGACAAGTACAAACATCTGATCGGTCGCGTTTCAAATTACGCACTGGCCAAATACGTTGGAGTGTCGACAACTAGGGTATCTGAGTACCGAAAGCAGAATTCAAACCAGCCTCATACGTCAAATGTGCTGGGCAACACATCTGCGACTTCATCAGATTTTACGCAGCAGCGCGTACTTTCTCCGGCCTGACTGACTCTCGCCTCTGGCAGGCAGGGATGCTCCCTGCACGGCAGATCAGAGCAACACCAAGGGCGCGGCCCTTGTCAACGCGCTGGGGTCGCCCAGGCCTCGGGTGCGCGGGTGATGAAGCCACCCCACACACTCCGGCCAA
>NZ_LJQT01000148.1:0-18363 GCF_001400515.1 Pseudomonas meliae
AAACATCCGGCTACTTCAGATCTTCCCAAGAGAAACAACCCGCCCGTGCACAGGTAGATAATGCCGGTGATCCACTTGCCCTGATACATGCGGTGCACACCAAACAGGCCCAGGAAGGTCAGGAGGATCCACGCCAGGCTGTAATCGGTGGAACCTGAGGTAAAGCGCAGGTCGGCTTCGCGGTCCATCGAAGGGATCAGAAACAGGTCGATCAGCCAGCCGATACCAAACAGACCGAAGGTGAAGAACCAGATGGTCCCGGTCACCGGCTTGCCGTAGTAAAAGCGATGCGCCCCCAGGAACCCGAAAATCCACATCAGGTAGCCCATGACCTTGCTGTGCGTGTCCGAACGATAGGCGTTCATTTTTACCCTCTTTGCGCTGATAGAAAAAAATACATAACAAATTTGTGACTTGGTTTCCCTCTTCCGACGTATGGCATACGAGGCGGTTTTATGCCGCCAAGCCCTTGTCGTTAAAGGGATTAGCAAGAAAAAAGAAAGAGTCTGTCGCATAAAACGCAATGATACCAGTGTGATGCGCTCGACAAATGGGGTCAGATTTTCCGAAAAAGCTGTTATAAAGTTGCGCGCTGACCACTACGAGCCCTGCCGAATGCGTCCTTTTTTCAAGACATGGCTAACCATTTGCCTTTTTATGCCACTGGCCGCCCACGCCACCAATCGTGAGCAACAACTTCCTGCGAGCTTCACGGGCTACACCGCCAAAAGTCACTCTTCACCGGCACTCGCGACTCGCAATGCACCTCAGGAAGCCACACCAGTATCCGTTCACCCCAAAAACGCCCGCGCCTCCAAGCCTGTTTCACGCAAGAACGCCAGCAAGGCCACCTTGCAGGCGTCGGCTGCTGTCCCTGCCAAGCAGGGCAATGCCGTCGTGAAACGCGCCTTGCAGGCTGTCGGTACGCCTTACCGCTGGGGCGGCACCACGCCCGGCAAGGGCCTGGACTGCAGCGGGCTGGTCAAATATGCCTACACGGATGTCCGTGAGGTAGACCTGCCACGCACCTCCAATGCCATGGCCCAGGGTCATGGTCAGACGGTGGATCGCAAGGATCTGAAACCCGGTGACCTGCTGTTCTTCAATATCAAGAGCCGCAACATCAACCATGTCGCCATTTACCTGGGCGACAACAAGTTCGTTCATGCGCCGCGCCGTGGCAAGGCGGTAACTGTCGATACGCTGAACAAACCGTATTGGAACAGTCACTACAAGATCGCCAAGCGTGTGTTGCCCAAGCAACCAGGACAGATGCGTGTGGTTCAGCGCTGATACTGGCGTGAATCCGCAGTCCGCAAGCTGCATCTGAAAAAGGGGTCTTGAACGCGTTCAAGCCCCCTTTTTCGTTCCTGCAGCCTCCCTGCGATCAGAAGTTATCCGGCACCTTGGCACGTTCGCGCGCGCTTTCGCGGGTGATCAGCCCCTTCTTCACCAGATCGGCCAGGCACATGTCCAGCGTCTGCATGCCCATCGAACCGCCGGTCTGGATAGACGAATACATCTGCGCCACCTTGTCCTCGCGAATCAGGTTACGGATGGCTGGGGTGCCCATCATGATTTCATGCGCTGCCACGCGTCCGCCGCCGACCTTCTTGAGCAGCGCCTGCGAAACCACGGCGTGCAATGACTCGGAGAGCATCGAGCGAATCATCGATTTTTCCTGCGCCGGAAACACATCGACGATCCGGTCGATGGTCTTGGCTGCTGACGTGGTGTGCAGCGTACCGAATACCAAGTGGCCGGTTTCAGCCGCGGTCAGCGCCAGGCGGATGGTCTCCAGGTCACGCATCTCGCCGACCAGAATCACATCCGGGTCTTCGCGCAGGGCCGAGCGCAGTGCTTCCGAGAAGCCCAGCGTGTCGCGGTGCACCTCGCGCTGGTTGACCAGGCACTTCTTCGACTCGTGAACGAATTCGATCGGGTCCTCGATGGTCAGGATGTGGTGATGCTTGTTGCAATTGAGGTAGTCAATCATCGCCGCCAGCGTCGTCGACTTGCCTGAGCCGGTCGGCCCGGTGACCAGAATCAGGCCGCGTGCCACGTCGGTAATCTTCCGAAACACACTGCCCATCCCCAAGTCTTCCATGCTCAGGATTTTCGAGGGAATGGTACGAAACACCGCGCCTGCGCCGCGATTCTGGTTGAATGCGTTGACCCGAAAACGCGCAACGCCCGGCACTTCAAAGGAAAAGTCGGTTTCCAGACGCTCCTCGAAATCCTGCCGCTGCTTGTCGTTCATGATGTCGTAGATCAGCGCCTTGACCTCTTTGGCGTCCAGCGGGGGCAGGTTGATACGCCGCACATCGCCGTCGACGCGGATCATCGGTGGCAGACCTGCAGAGAGGTGCAAGTCCGACGCGCCCTGTTTGGCACTGAAGGCCAGCAGCTCGGTAATATCCATACAGCTCCTCAATCACATAGAATGCCGCAGACTTTAGCCCTGCTGGCGCAAATCAATGTCCACGATAGCAGCGAACATTTCAACGCTCGAACAACGAATTCGCGACGCAGCCCTCGCCGCCAACCGCGAACCGGCGTCCGTCGGCCTGCTGGCGGTGAGCAAAACCAAGCCCGCCGGCGACCTGCGTGAAGCTTACACCGCAGGCTTGCGCAACTTTGGCGAAAATTATTTACAGGAAGCATTGGGCAAACAGCTCGAACTGAGCGACCTGCCCTTGTGCTGGCACTTCATCGGCCCCATTCAATCGAACAAGACGCGCGCTATCGCCGAGAACTTCGCCTGGGTACATTCCGTGGACCGCCTGAAAATTGCCCAACGCCTGTCCGAGCAACGCCCCGAGGCGCTTGAACCACTGAACATCTGCATTCAGGTGAACGTCAGTGGCGAAGCCAGCAAGTCGGGCTGCACGCCTCAGGACCTGCCGGCACTGGCCGCCGCCATCATCGCCCTGCCGCGACTGAAATTGCGTGGCCTCATGGCGATCCCCGAGCCCACAGACGACCCTGCGGCTCAGCATGCCTCGTTCGCCGCTGTGCGCACGTTGCAGGAGCAATTGAACCTGGCGCTCGACACGCTTTCCATGGGCATGAGCCACGACCTGGAAGCCGCCATTGCACAAGGCGCAACCTGGGTGCGTATCGGCATAGCTCTCTTTGGCACCCGCGACTATGGCCAGCCATAACCTTCCCCATAAGGACCCCTTCATGAGCAAGACTCGTATTGCCTTCGTCGGTGCCGGAAACATGGCTGCCGGCCTGATCGGCGGCCTGCGCGCCCAAGGCGTGGACGCGGCACTGATCTGTGCCAGCGCGCCGGGTGCCGAAACCCGCGAACGCATCGCCAACGATCATGGCATCCAGGTATTTGCCGACAACGCAGAGGCGATCAAGGGCGCAGATGTCGCGGTGCTGGCGGTCAAGCCGCAGATGATGAAAAACGTCTGCCAGGCGTTGAAGTCCAGCCTCGAAGCCAATCAGTTGATTGTTTCGGTCGCAGCCGGCATTACCTGCGCCAGCCTGACTCAATGGCTTGGCGATCAGCCGGTGGTGCGCTGCATGCCCAATACCCCATCACTGCTGCGTCAGGGTGCCAGCGGGCTGTATGCGACCGACAAGGTCACTGCCGAACAACGCGAGCAGGCCGAGCAACTGCTGTCGGCCGTCGGTGTGGCAGTCTGGGTTGAGCAGGAAAAACACATGGACGCTGTAACAGCGGTGTCCGGCAGTGGCCCTGCGTACTTCTTTTTGATGATGGAAGCGATGACCGCGGCAGGTGTAAAACTGGGCCTGCCGGAAGACATCGCGAAAAAGCTGACCCTGCAAACCGCACTGGGTTCGGCACTGATCGCGACCGGCAGTGATGTGGGTGCGGGCGAGCTGCGTCGTCGTGTCACCTCGCCGGGCGGGACCACCGAGGCGGCCATCAAGGCATTTCAGGCAGGCGGCTTCGAAGCACTGGTGGAAACGGCACTGACTGCCGCAGATCACCGTGCAGCCGAGCTGGCTGAGCAACTGGGCAAATAATTTTCGGGTTTTCTGGAGCAGATCGATGATCGGATTGAACACCGCTGCAATTTACGTCCTGCAAACGCTTGGCAGTCTTTATCTGCTGATCGTGCTGTTGCGCTTTGTGCTGCAACTGGTGCGGGCCAATTTCTACAACCCGCTGTGCCAGTTCATCGTGCGCGCCACCCAGCCGCTGCTCAAGCCGCTGCGGCGCATTATCCCAAGCCTGGGCGGGCTGGACATGTCTTCGCTGGTACTGGCGATCATCGTGCAGATGATCCTGATGGCCCTGACCCTGCTGCTGATGTTCGGCACCACGGGCGATCCGCTGCACCTGCTGCTCTGGTCGATCATCGGCGTCACCGCACTGTTCCTGAAGATATTCTTCTTTGCCCTGATCATCAGCGTGATTCTGTCGTGGGTAGCACCGGGTAGCAGCAACCCCGGCGCAGAGCTGGTCAACCAGATCTGTGAACCCGCCCTGGCACCGTTCCGCAGGATCGTCCCGAACCTGGGCGGGCTGGATATCTCGCCGATCCTCGCATTCCTGGTGCTCAAGCTGCTGGACATGCTGGTCATCAACAACCTCGCCGCCATGAGCAACATGCCGGATGTGCTGCGGTTGCTGATGTAAGCAATCTTGTTCCACGCTGGAGCGTGCGGAACGATCACCTCAACTATCTGCGACGCTCCGCGTCGCATGCNTCTGGACGCTCTGCGTCCTGTCCCGAGGTGCAGCTGATTTGTGCCTCACAACATCGCTTATTGCCGCTGCACCCCGCGGTCTTTAGACTTACGCCTCATTTATGCGAGAGCAGGGTCGATGCCCACGGTATTCCCTCACGATTCTGTCGGACTGGTCACACCACAGACGGCGCACTTCAGCGAGCCTCTGGCGCTGGCCTGCGGTCGTTCGTTGCCGGCCTATGACCTGATTTACGAAACCTACGGTCAGCTCAACGCCGCACGCAGCAATGCCGTGCTGATCTGCCACGCGCTGTCCGGGCATCACCATGCCGCAGGCTTCCACAGCGCCGATGACCGCAAACCGGGCTGGTGGGACAGTTGCATCGGCCCTGGCAAGCCTATCGACACCAACACGTTCTTCGTCGTCAGCCTCAACAACCTGGGCGGCTGCAACGGCTCTACCGGCCCGAGCAGTATCGACCCGGACACCGGCAAGCCGTTCGGCGCCAACTTCCCGGTGGTGACCGTGGAAGACTGGGTCAACAGTCAGGCCCGGCTGGCGGATCTGCTCGGCATCGACACGTGGGCCGCGGTGATTGGCGGCAGTCTGGGTGGCATGCAGGCACTGCAATGGACCATCAGCTACCCGGATCGCGTGCGCCATTGCCTGGCAATCGCCTCGGCCCCCAAGCTGTCGGCACAGAACATCGCGTTCAACGAGGTGGCACGTCAGGCCATTCTCACCGACCCCGAATTCCACGGTGGTTCGTTCCAGGAACGCGGAGTGATCCCCAAACGCGGCCTGATGCTGGCACGGATGGTCGGGCACATCACCTACCTGTCGGATGACTCGATGGGCGAGAAATTCGGCCGTGGTCTGAAGAGCGAAAAACTCAACTACGACTTCCACAGCGTCGAGTTTCAGGTCGAAAGCTATCTGCGCTATCAGGGTGAAGAGTTTTCCGGGCGTTTCGACGCCAATACCTACCTGTTGATGACCAAGGCACTGGATTACTTCGACCCTGCCGCCAACTTCAACGACGATCTGGCCAAGACCTTCGCCAATGCCACCGCCAAATTCTGCGTGATGTCGTTTACTACCGACTGGCGCTTCTCGCCGGCCCGCTCGCGGGAACTGGTTGACGCACTGATGGCCGCGCGCAAGGACGTCTGCTACCTGGAAATCGACGCACCTCAAGGCCACGACGCCTTTCTGATCCCGATTCCGCGCTACTTGCAGGCTTTCGGTAATTACATGAACCGAATTTCGTTGTGAGGACGTCATGAGAGCCGATCTGGAAATCATTCAGGAATGGATTCCCGCGGGCAGCCGCGTGCTCGACCTGGGCTGCGGTGACGGCGAATTGCTGACCTGGCTGCGTGACCACAAGCAGGTCACCGGCTACGGGCTGGAAAACGACGCCGCCAACATTGCCGAGTGTGTCGCCAAGGGCATCAACGTCATCGAGCAGGACCTCGACAAGGGGCTGGGCAACTTTGCCAGCAACAGCTTCGACGTCGTGGTCATGACCCAGGCCCTGCAAGCGGTACATTACCCGGACCGAATCCTCGACGAGATGCTGCGCGTCGGTCGCCAGTGCATCATCACCTTCCCGAACTTCGGTCACTGGCGCTGCCGCTGGTACCTGGCGAGCAAGGGCCGCATGCCGGTGTCCGAATTTCTGCCGTATACCTGGTACAACACGCCGAACATCCACTTCTGCACCTTCGGCGATTTCGAAGAACTGTGCCGTGAACGCGATGCAAAGGTGCTCGACAGGCTGGCCGTCGATCAACAGCATCGCCACGGCTGGGCCAGCAAACTCTGGCCCAATCTGCTCGGCGAGATCGGCATCTACCGCGTCACCAGCCCAGGGCTGACGGACCACAGGATTGCCGTTTAACCGACCGTTTTCAAGCACCACGACAGGCCAACCATGAACCTCACACAACTCGTACTGGCCAGCCACAATGGCGGCAAACTCAAGGAACTCCAGGCCATGCTCGGCGGCAGCGTAACGCTGCGCTCGGTCAGTGAGTTCAGCCTGGTAGAGCCGGAAGAAACCGGCCTGTCATTCGTCGAGAATGCAATCCTCAAGGCACGCAACGCCGCGAGTCTGTCCGGCCTGCCTGCGCTGGCCGACGACTCGGGGCTGGCGGTGGACTTTCTCGGCGGTGCGCCGGGTATCTATTCCGCACGCTACGCCGAGGGCAAGGGCGATGCCGCCAACAACGCCAAGCTGCTGGAAGCGCTCAAAGACGTGCCGGACGAGCAGCGTGGCGCACAGTTCGTCTGCGTATTGGCGCTGGTGCGTCACGCCGACGACCCGCTGCCGATTCTGTGTGAAGGCCTGTGGCATGGGCGCATCCTGCACGCAGCCAGCGGCGAACACGGTTTTGGCTACGATCCGCTGTTTTGGGTGCCGGAGCGCAATTGCTCCAGCGCCGAACTCGGCCCGAGCGAGAAAAACCAGCTCAGCCATCGCGCTCGCGCCATGGTCCTGTTGCGGCAACGCCTGGGGCTGCAATGACCCACGATTCGCCTGCGCAGCCGCTGTTTCTCGGCGAGAGCGGTTTCTCGTCAGAAAGCCCACGCCCTGCGCTGCCGCACCTGCCACCGCTGTCGCTGTACATCCATATTCCGTGGTGCGTGCGCAAATGCCCGTACTGCGACTTCAATTCGCACACTGCCAGCCCGGTATTGCCGGAACAGGAATACGTCGACGCCCTGCTCGCCGACCTGGACCTGGACCTGCCTCACGTCTATGGCCGCGAACTGCAATCGATCTTCTTTGGTGGCGGTACGCCAAGCCTGTTCAGCGCAGACGCACTGGGCCGCTTGCTCAAGGGCGTGGAACAACGCATCCGCTTTGCCAGCGACATCGAAATTACCCTGGAAGCCAACCCCGGCACCTTTGAACAGGTCAAATTCAGCGCCTATCGCGGTCTGGGCATCAATCGACTGTCGATCGGCATTCAGAGCTTTCAGGAGTCCAAACTCAAGGCGCTGGGCCGCATCCACAATGGCGACGAAGCAATTCGTGCCGCCGACATGGCGCGTCAGGCCGGTTTCGACAACTTCAACCTGGACCTTATGCACGGCCTGCCAGACCAGTCCCAGGACGAAGCGCTGGACGATCTGCGCCAGGCCATCGCCCTCGCCCCGACTCATCTGTCCTGGTATCAACTGACCCTGGAACCCAACACGGTGTTCTGGAATCAGCCACCGGTGCTGCCCGAAGACGACATTCTTTGGGACATTCAGGAAACCGGACAGCACTTGCTGGCCACTCATGGCTACGCGCAATACGAAGTGTCGGCTTATGCACAGCCCGGAAAACCGGCGCGGCATAACCTCAACTATTGGGCGTTCGGTGATTTCATCGGCATCGGCGCAGGCGCACACGGCAAGCTGAGCCACCCGGACGGGCGCATCATGCGCACCTGGAAAACCCGGCTGCCCAAGGATTACCTGAACCCGGACAAGCCGTTTCAGGCCGGTTCCAAGCTGTTGCCGCTGGACGAATTGCCATTCGAATTCCTGATGAACGCACTGCGACTGACAAATGGTGTGGACGCTGCGTTATTTCGCGAAAGAACCGGTCTAAGCCTCGATTCGCTGGCCGAGGCGCGTCGACAGGCTGAACAAAAGGGGTTGCTGCACCAGGACCCGACACGCCTGATCGCCACGCCACAAGGCCAGCTGTTCCTCAACGACCTGCTGCAATACTTTCTGATCTAAGGACCCTGCATGGATTTCGTACTCGACTTGCTCGCCACCGTCTCGCGCTGGAGCCGCAGCAATCTCTCGGAAATCGCGCTCGCGCTGGTGGGCTGCCTGCTGGTGCTGTTCGGCTCGGACATCAAAGGCTGGCTGGAACAGCGAATCAGCGGCATTACCGGTGCCCTGCGCATCCCGCTCATCGCTCTGCTGTGCGCAGTCGGCAGCGGCGCAGCACTGATCTATGCCACGCCTTGGGTAGTGCGCGGCCTCAGCCAGTTCAACAACTACAGCCTGGCGCCGGTGCTGTTGGTGGTGCTGGTGCTGATCGGGGTGATTGCAGACCGCAAGTAAGCGCTGCTTTTTCAAACGCAGCAAAAAGCCCGGCATCTCTGCCGGGCTTTTTAGTGTTGCCGATGCAGATCAAGGCACCAGTTTGTCCAGCAACGCCTTGTCACGTACCGCGCCCTTGTCAGCGCTGGTCGCCAGCAGGGCGTAGGCCTTGAGGGCGGTGGTCACTTTGCGTGGACGCGACTCGACCGGCTTCCAGCCTTTCTTGTCCTGTTCGGTACGGCGCTCGGCCATTTCCGCATCGTCGATCAACAGGTTGATCGAGCGATTGGGGATGTCGATCAGCACTTTGTCACCGTCGCGCACCAGACCGATTGCACCACCTGCCGCCGCTTCCGGTGAAGCGTGACCGATGGACAGGCCTGACGTACCGCCCGAGAAACGACCGTCGGTGAGCAACGCACAATCCTTGCCCAGCCCTTTGGACTTCAGGTACGACGTCGGGTAGAGCATTTCCTGCATGCCCGGACCGCCTTTCGGGCCTTCGTAGCGGATGATGACAATGTCGCCCGCTTTGACTTCGTCAGCAAGAATCCCGCGTACTGCGCTGTCCTGGCTTTCAAAGATTTTGGCGTTGCCTTCGAAGACGTGAATCGACTCGTCGACACCGGCAGTTTTCACTACGCAGCCATCCAGCGCGATGTTGCCGTACAGCACGGCCAGGCCACCTTCTTGCGAATAGGCGTGCTCTACGCTGCGGATGCAGCCGTTTTCGCGGTCGTCATCCAGGCTTTCCCAACGGGTCGACTGGCTGAACGCGGTCTGCGTCGGGATGCCTGCCGGGCCCGCCTTGAAGAAGGTGTGCACGGCTTCGTCGTCAGTCTGGGTGATGTCCCATTTGGCGATGCCTTCGGCCAGGGTCTTGCTGTGCACGGTCGGCAGGTCGGTGTGCAGCAGGCCGCCACGGGCCAGCTCGCCAAGGATGCTGAAGATCCCGCCCGCGCGGTGCACGTCTTCCATGTGGTACTTCTGGATGTTCGGCGCGACCTTGCACAGCTGCGGCACCTTGCGCGAAAGACGGTCGATGTGGCGCAGGTCGAAATCGATCTCGGCTTCCTGAGCGGCGGCCAGCAAGTGCAGGATGGTGTTGGTCGAGCCGCCCATGGCGATGTCCAGCGTCATGGCGTTTTCGAACGCCTTGAAGTTGGCGATGTTGCGCGGCAACACCGAATCGTCGTTTTCCTTGTAGTACTGACGGCACAGGTCAACGATGGTGCGGCCAGCCTGCAGGAACAGTTGCTCGCGGTCGCTGTGGGTGGCGAGTGCGGAACCGTTGCCCGGCAGTGCAAGACCCAGTGCTTCGGTCAGGCAGTTCATCGAGTTGGCGGTGAACATGCCGGAACACGACCCGCAGGTCGGACAGGCGCTGCGCTCGTACTCGGCGACTTTTTCGTCACTGGCGGTCGAGTCAGCAGCGATGACCATCGCATCGACCAGATCCAGGCCGTGGCTGGCCAGTTTGGTCTTGCCCGCTTCCATTGGCCCGCCGGAGACGAAGATCACCGGAATGTTCAGGCGCAACGACGCCATCAGCATGCCCGGGGTGATCTTGTCGCAGTTGGAAATGCACACGATGGCGTCGGCGCAATGCGCATTGACCATGTACTCGACGGAGTCGGCAATGATCTCGCGGCTCGGCAGCGAATAGAGCATACCGTCGTGGCCCATGGCGATACCGTCATCGACCGCAATGGTGTTGAATTCCTTGGCCACGCCACCGGCGCGCTCGACTTCACGCGCGACCAGCTGGCCCATGTCCTTGAGGTGGACGTGGCCGGGTACGAACTGGGTGAAGGAGTTGGCGATGGCGATGATCGGTTTCTTGAAGTCTTCGTCCTTCATGCCCGTGGCGCGCCACAGGGCACGGGCGCCGGCCATGTTGCGGCCGTGGGTGGACGTTTTCGAGCGGTAATCAGGCATTGAAACACTCCGGCAAAAATAAGGCTGATCAGGAAGGGAGTGAGCTTCTATTGACGTCGCGAACGAGCGGCAGTGACCGCAGGCAGCGAAGAAACCGAACACCACGGGATCACCGTGTATTCGGCCTGAGCTCATAAACCCGCCGGGGATGACTGGCGATGAATAGCGCCGATTCTACACCGCCGGGTGGTTTGGTGGGGTCCGAATATCGGTCTTGGCACGGCGTTGCAAATCCAGATGGACAAAAGGCTGTCAGCCCATCTATCTTCCTCGGCAGGCCGCCTCATGTGGCCACGTCGCTCGGACGGTTCCGGGCGCTTACGTTTGCGAGATACTCATGGCTGACCAAGGTTCGCCGCGCCGCTTTGCGCGCATCGATCGACTCCCCCCTTATGTGTTCAACATCACCGCCGAGCTGAAAATGGCTGCTCGTCGTCGTGGTGAGGACATTATCGACCTGAGCATGGGCAACCCCGACGGGGCCACACCGCCGCACATTGTCGAAAAACTGATTACCGTCGCCCAGCGCGAAGACACCCACGGCTACTCCACCTCGCGGGGCGTTCCGCGCCTGCGCCGGGCCATTTCCAACTGGTACAAGAAGCGCTACGAGGTCGACATCGACCCTGAAAGCGAAGCGATCGTGACCATTGGTTCCAAGGAAGGCCTGGCCCACCTGATGCTCGCCACACTGGATCAGGGCGACACGGTGCTGGTGCCCAACCCCAGTTACCCGATCCACATCTACGGTGCCGTGATTGCCGGCGCCCAGGTGCGATCGGTGCCGCTGGTGCCAGGCGTGGACTTCTTCGACGAGCTGGAAAAAGCCATTCGCGGCTCGATTCCCAAGCCGAAGATGATGATTCTGGGCTTTCCGTCCAACCCGACGGCGCAATGTGTGGAGCTGGATTTCTTCGAGCGCGTGGTGGCGCTGGCCAAGCAGTATGACGTGCTGGTGGTTCACGATCTGGCGTACGCCGATATTGTCTACGATGGCTGGAAAGCCCCGTCGATCATGCAGGTGCCGGGTGCCAAGGACATTGCCGTCGAGTTCTTCACCCTGTCCAAAAGCTACAACATGGCGGGCTGGCGGATTGGCTTCATGGTCGGCAACCCCGAACTGGTGAATGCACTGGCGCGGATCAAGAGTTACCACGACTACGGCACCTTCACGCCACTGCAGGTGGCGGCGATTGCCGCGCTGGAAGGCGATCAGCAGTGCGTGCTCGACATTGCCGAGCAGTATCGCCAGCGCCGCAACGTGCTGGTCAAAGGCTTGCACGAATTGGGTTGGATGGTCGAAAACCCCAAGGCGTCGATGTACGTCTGGGCGAAGATTCCACAGGCTTATGCGCACCTGGGTTCGCTGGAGTTCGCCAAGAAGCTGCTGGCCGAAGCCAAGGTGTGTGTCTCGCCGGGCATCGGTTTCGGTGAGTACGGCGACGATCACGTGCGCTTCGCGCTGATCGAGAATCAGGACCGCATCCGTCAGGCCGTGCGCGGCATTCGCAGCATGTTCAGGGCTGACGACAAGCTCAAGTCCTGAGGCTAACCTGAACGCCATGCCTGCTGACCGAATGCGCTCGGCAGGCATGGACCTCGATACCGATGATGCCCTTCCCTGACTGACCGACAGTCGCCTCGACAATTTTTACTTACTGCAAATGGCCGCGGCCCGGTATGATCGCGCGCCCCGATACACCCGGAATTCTGAAATAAAATGAAACCCACCTTGATCGCCGCCGCAGAACTCGATCGCATCGACACCTGGGCCAAATACTCCAGCCACATGTGCGGGGGCTGCGTGTCCAGTTGCTGCACGTTGCCGGTAGAAGTGAAGATCAAGGACCTGATCCGCATCGGCATCGTCGATGAGTTCGAGCGCGGCGATCCGGCGAAGAACATCGCCAAACGTCTGCAGAAAGAAGGCATCGTCGGGCGTTACAACCAGAAGTCGGAAATCTTCACGTTGCAGCGCATGAGCAACAACGACTGCCTGTACCTGGACCGTAAAAGCCGCCTGTGCACCATCTATGACAAGCGCCCGGACACCTGCCGCAACCACCCGAAAGTCGGACCGCGTCCCGGTTATTGCGCGTACAAGCCCAAAGAAGTCGTGCGTCAGGAAAGCGGTTCTTTGAGAAACGCCACCAGCGCGCCAGTGCCGAAGTTCTGACCCTTGAAGGGCTGCGCAACGCGCAGAATATTGGCTCACATCAATCAAGCCCCGCACAGGGGCTTTTTTGTGCGCGATGGAAAAAGCCTATCGATGTTAATTTTTGTGAAAAATAAAAATACTTCACATTATTTACTCATTGATTCACTATCCGATTCACAGATCAGAACAATAACGCTCGAATGCCAGCGACACAGGCATCGGCACTGACTTTGAGGATTACTGCATGACCAGCAAAAACGTTGGCGTTATCGGCCTGGGTGCGATGGGTCTGGGCATTGCCCGCTCGTTGCTGCGTAGCGGCTTCACTGTGCATGCCTGCGATGTGCGCAGCAGCGTGACCGAAGCGTTTGCCCAGGAAGGCGGCGTTGCCTGCCAATCCCCAGCCAGCGTGGCCGCTGCCTGCGATGTGATCATTACCGTCGTGGTCAATGCCGAGCAGACCGAAACCGTCCTGTTTGGTGAAAACGGCGCGGTCGCGGCGCTGCGTCCGGGCAGTCTGGTCATCGGTTGCGCCACTGTCGCGCCAACCTTCGCCGTCGAACTGGGCGAGCGTCTGGCCGCACAGAACCTGCTGTACCTCGATGCACCGATCTCCGGCGGCGCCGCCAAGGCCGCCGCTGGCCAGATGACCATGATGACCTCCGGCCCGGCCGAATCTTACGCCAAGGCAGAAGCCATCCTCAACGGCATGGCCGGCAAGGTCTATCGCCTGGGCGACGTCCACGGTCTGGGTTCGAAAGTCAAAATCATCAATCAGTTGCTCGCTGGCGTACACATCGCAGCCAGCGCCGAAGCCATGGCCCTCGGCCTGCGTGAAGGCGTCGATGCTGACGCGCTGTACGAAGTGATCACCAACAGTGCCGGTAACTCGTGGATGTTCGAGAACCGCGTGCCGCACATCCTCAACGCCGATTACACGCCGCTGTCGGCTGTGGATATCTTCGTCAAGGACCTCGGCCTGGTGCTGGATACCGCGCGCAGCAGCAAATTCCCGCTGCCGCTGTCGGCCACCGCGCACCAGATGTTCATGCAGGCCTCCAGCGCCGGTTTCGGCCGCGAGGATGACTCGGCGGTGATCAAGATTTTCCCGGGCATCGAATTGCCGAAAGCCAAGCCAGAAAAAGCCTGAGGAGCGACTGATGAGCCTGAACAACGCTCGCCCGCTGCTGGGCTGCATTGCCGATGACTTCACCGGCGCGACCGACCTGGCCAACATGCTGGTGCGCGGCGGTATGCGCACCGTGCAGAGCATCGGCATCCCCAGCGCCGAAATGGCTGCCGGCCTGGACGCCGACGCGATTGTCATCGCCCTGAAATCGCGTACCACACCAAGCGCCGACGCGGTGGCTGAATCCCTCGCTGCGCTGGAATGGCTGCGCGAGCGCGGCTGCGAGCAGATCTTCTTCAAATACTGCTCGACCTTCGATTCCACCGCCGCGGGTAACATCGGCCAGGTCAGCGAAGCACTGCTGGAGCAACTGGACAGCGACTTCACCCTCGCCTGCCCGGCCTTCCCGGAAAATGGCCGCACGATTTTCCGTGGCCATCTGTTCGTACAGGACCAGTTACTCAGCGAATCGGGCATGCAGAACCACCCGCTGACGCCCATGACCGACGCCAATCTGGTGCGTGTGCTGCAAGCGCAGACCCGCCACAAGGTCGGCCTATTGCGCTATGACAGCATTGCCCAGGGCGTCGAAGGCGTGCGCAACAGAATTGCCGAGCTGCGCGCCGAAGGTGTGAGCATGGCGATCGCCGATGCCCTGTCGGATGCCGATTTGTACACCCTGGGCGAAGCATGCGCCGACTTGCCGCTGCTGACCGGTGGCTCGGGTCTGGCGCTGGGCCTGCCGGGTAACTTCCGCAAGGCAGGCAAGCTGCGCGATATCGATGCCGCCAAACAGGTCGCCATCAGTGGCGGCGAAGTGGTGTTGGCGGGCAGCGCTTCGGTTGCCACCAACGGTCAGGTTGCGGCCTGGCTGGAAGCCGATCGCCCTGCACTGCGCATCAATCCGCTGGATCTGGCCGCAGGCAAGCCGGTGGTCGAGCAGGCGCTGGCCTTTGCCAGAGACGCCGGGCAAACCGTGTTGATCTACGCCACCAGTACGCCGGATGAAGTCAAAGCCGTGCAGAAAGAACTGGGCGTCGAACGCTCCGGGGCCATGGTCGAAGCCGCACTCGGCGAAATCGCCAAAGGGCTGCTGGACGCAGGCGTACGGCGTTTCGTGGTTGCCGGTGGCGAAACTTCCGGTGCCGTGGTTCAGGCGCTGGGCGTGCAACTGTTGCAGATCGGCGCACAGATCGATCCGGGCGTTCCGGCCACAGTCAGCAGCGGCGTGCAACCGCTGGCACTGGCGCTCAAGTCCGGTAATTTCGGCGCTCGCGACTTCTTCGCCAAAGCCCTCAAGCAACTGGCGGGGGCGGCCTGATGATCGACGAAAACGCATTGCGTCAGGAAATCTGCGACGTCGGCCGTCTGCTGTATGGCCGTGGCTATACGGTGGGCAGCGCCGGCAACATCAGCGCACGACTCGACGACGGCTGGCTGATTACCCCGACCGATGCCTGCCTGGGCCGCATGGACCCGGCCGATATCGCCAAGGTCAATCTGACCGGTGAATGGGTATCCGGTAGCAAGCCGTCCAAGACCCTGGCCCTGCACCGCGAAGTCTACGACCGCAACCCTGAGGTCGGCGGCGTGGTGCACACCCACTCGACGCATCTGGTGGCGCTGACCCTGGCGGGCGTATGGCGCGAAGACGACATTCTGCCGCCGCTGACGCCGTATCAGATCATGAAGGTCGGGCATATCCCGCTGATCCCTTACGAGCGTCCGGGCTCGCCGAAAGTCGCCGAGCGCGTGGCGGAACTGGCCAACAGCGTGCGCGGCGTGATGCTCGAGCGGCTCGGCCCGGTGGTCTGGGAAAGTTCGGTGGCCAAGGCCTGCTACGCCCTGGAAGAGCTGGAAGAAACAGCGCGTCTGTGGCTGATGAGCAATCCCAAACCTGCGCCGCTGGACCCGGCGGCGCTTGAAGAACTGCATCAGGTGTTCGGCGCGAAGTGGTAACGGACACACATTGATCGGGGGGCGCGCTGCACCTCCCGGACGAAAAACAATAACAACAGGAATCGAGAGCATGACTCACCCCTATCCCGCTGTTTCGTTGTTCCTATTTACCACCATTGACCGGAGTGCACGGGCATGACGCCGCTCATGTTGATGATCGTGGCCGGTGCGGGCATCGCACTGCTGTTGTTCCTGGTGCTCAAGTACAAATTCCAGCCCTTTGTCGCCCTGATGCTGGTCAGCATTATCGTGGCGCTGGTCGCCGGTGTTAAACCGGCCGATCTGGTTACCACCATTGAAGGCGGCATGGGCAAGACCCTTGGCCACATCGCGATCATCATCGCTTTGGGCGCGATGATCGGACGCATCATCGAGCTGTCGGGCGGGGCCGAGGCGCTGGCCAAAACCCTGATCAACCGCTTCGGTAACAGACGCACGCCACTGGCGCTGACTGTTGCAGGCTTCATGGTCGGTATTCCGGTGTTCTTCGAAGTCGGCGTGATCATCCTCATGCCGTTGGCATACGGTGTGGCACGGGCGGCACGCAAGCCGCTGCTGATCTTCGCGCTGCCAATGTGTGCAGCCTTGCTTGCCGTGCACGCGTTCCTGCCGCCGCACCCCGGCGCGGTAGCCGCTGCCAGCCAGTTGGGCGCGGACCTGGGCCGGGTGCTGATGCTGGGTATTCCGATCGTTGCCGTACTGTGCATGATCGGCTATTTCGTCGCGGGGCGCATGACCCGCAAAACCTACCCGATGACCGACGATATCCGCGCCGAAGTCTACGGCCCGCACGTTACCAACGAAGACCTGGAAGCCTGGGCGCGCAACGATTATTCCGCTGTGCGTGAAGCCACTGAAACCAGAACCCTGGGCGCAGAAGAGACCGCCAGCAGCCTGGCGAGCAAACTGCCGCCAGCACCTGCACCGGGTTTCGGGCTGATCATCGCGCTCATTCTGTTGCCGATCGTACTGATTCTGATGGGCACGCTGGCCACCACCATGCTGCCAGCCACGTCCACGCTGCGTGCAGTGCTGACCGTTCTCGGTGCGCCGCTTGTGGCATTGCTGATCGATACCCTGCTGTGCGCCTGGCTGTTGGGCTCGCGTCGTGGCTGGAGCCGCACTCAGGTGTCCGATGTGATCGGCTCGGCCTTGCCGGGTGTGGCGATGGTGATTCTGATTGCCGGTGCCGGTGGCGTGTTTGGCAAGGTGCTGGTCGACACCGGCATTGGTGCGGTGGTCTCCGAGGCGCTGCGTAACACCGGTCTGCCGGTACTCGCGCTGGGCTTCCTGCTGACCCTGCTGCTGCGCGCTGTTCAGGGTTCGACCACCGTTGCACTGGTGACCACTGCAGGCATTCTCAGCCCGCTGATCGCCACGCTGGACCTGAGCGCCAACCACCTGGCTCTATTGTGCCTGGCGATGGGCGGTGGCGGTCTGGCCATGTCGCACATCAATGATGCCGGTTACTGGATGTTCACCAAGCTGGCAGGCCTCAACGTCGCCGACGGCTTGCGCACCTGGACCGTACTGGTCACGCTGCTGGGCACACTGGGCTTCGTGATCACCCTGCTGCTTTGGCCATTCGTCTGACCCTTTGAAGACTGGAGTTAACATGCCTCGTTTTGCCGCCAACCTCAGCATGCTGTACCCGCAGCATGATTTTCTTGAGCGCTTTGCCGCAGCCGCAGCCGATGGTTTCGGCGCGGTCGAGTACCTGTTCCCCTACGCCTATAGCCCTCAGGAACCCAAGCAGCGTCTGAGCGACAACGGTCTGGTGCAGGCGCTGTTCAACGCTCCACCGGGCGACTGGGAGGCAGGCGAGCGAGGCATTGCCACGCTGCCGGGCCGTGAAGCAGAGTTTCGCAGCGGTATCGAGCGGGCTCTGGAGTACGCACAGGTGCTGGGCAATGACCGAGTGCATGTCATGGCTGGCTTGCTGGCCGATGAAAGCTTGCGTGAGCGTCATCAGGCGGTCTATCTGGAAAACCTCGCGTTCGCGGCTGAGCAAGCCAAGGGCGCAGGCGTCACGATTCTGATCGAGCCGATCAACACCCGCGACATGCCGGGCTTCTTCCTCAATCGTCAGGATCAGGCACAGGAAATCTGCAGACTGGTGGGCGCTGACAATCTGAAGGTGCAGTTCGACTGCTACCACTGCCAGATCGTCGAAGGCGACCTGACCAGCAAACTGCGCCGGGACTTTGCGGGCATTGGCCATATTCAGATTGCAGGCGTCCCGGACCGCCATGAGCCGAACCTTGGCGAGCTGAACTACGAACACCTGTTCAATGTGATCGACGAGTTGGGCTACAGCGGCTGGATCGGCTGCGAATACCGTCCGAAAGGCGACACCAGCGTTGGTCTGGCGTGGTTGCGCGAGCTACAAGCCAAGGGCTGAAACACTCGGGATAGACGACGCGGAGCGTCGTGAACGGCATTCCCACGCGG
>NZ_LJQT01000033.1:0-24868 GCF_001400515.1 Pseudomonas meliae
GGACAGTTGGCTATTTTTGCAGCGCCTCCTGAAGGATCTCGCCCGTCAATTGTTTGAAGTCTTCCCCTGCCCGATCCTGATGGTGGAGTTTCGCAAGCGCGACAATTGGCACATTGCCGGTATCAAGGCCGGTGCTTTGCCGCGCCTGCGCGATGATCAGCAGGATGAGTTCGCCATGGCGCTGGAAGGCTTCAGCCGCAACGTCTGGCGCCAGCCCAGCTCCCGGCGCATGGCCCGCTATGACCTGGCGATCCTGCATGACCCGCAGGAACAGCTGCCACCGTCCAACACCGAGGCGCTGGCCAATTTCATCCGCGTCGGTCAGCGCCTGGGCATCGATGTCGAGCTGATTGAAAAGAAAGACTACGCCCGACTGGCCGAGTACGACGCGCTGCTGATTCGCGAAACCACCAGCGTTGACAACCACACCTACCGCTTTGCCAAGAAGGCCGAGAGCGAGGGGCTGGTGGTAATGGATGACTCCACCTCGATCCTGCGTTGCACCAACAAGGTTTACCTGACTGACCTGCTAAAAAGCCACGATCTGGGCATGCCGCGAACGGAAATCCTCTACAAGGATCGCCCTGAAGAACTGCAGCACGTGGCCACACGCCTGGGTTTCCCGCTGGTATTGAAGATTCCCGATGGCTGTTTTTCCAGAGGCGTGATCAAAGTCAGTACGCCCGAGGAAATGCATACGGCGACAGCCCAATTGTTCGAGCATTCGGTGTTGTTGCTGGCTCAGGAGTTTTTCTACACCGAGTACGACTGGCGCATTGGCATTCTCAACCGCAAACCGATATTCGCCTGCCAGTACTTCATGTCCAAAGGGCATTGGCAGATCTACAACCACAAGGCAATCGGTGCCGAGGTCATTGGCGAATGCCGTACCCTGGCGGTGCACGAAGCGCCGCGCGCCGTGGTCGAACTGGCGCTCAAGACTGTGGTGACGGGTTGTATGGCGTGGACCTGAAACAGTCAGGCGATCAAGTGGTGGTGATTGAGGTCAACGACAACCCGAATCTGGACGCCGGCATCGAAGACGCTTATCTGCAGGATGATCTGTACAGCCTGGTGCTGGAAGAATTCGTCCGCCGCCTTGAGCTCAAGCGCCTCGGCCAGGCATGGTGAAACGATGATTCAGGGCCTGAAACTCGACAACAACCAGTTGCTGGCATGTGACCCGCAAAAGGCTCAGGTGCTGTGGTTCAGCAAACCCGATGCCGGGGAACGCAGATTATTGCTGGAGCGATTTCACCTTGATGAGCATGCCGTTGCCTCGGCACTCGACCCCGACGAAATTTCGCGCATCGAGTTTCACCCTGATGCGTTGTTCGTCATCTGGAAACGTCCCGAGAACTATTCGGGCAAGGACAGCTTCTCGTTCGACGTTTCGTCCTTTGGCGTGCTGTTGAGCCGGGACCAGCTGGTGCTGATCTGCGATGACGAGCAACCCTTGAGCGCGCTGGGGGCTCACCGCCCGTTGGACCAGCCGCTGGATATCCTTCTGGAGCTGCTGTTCAACAATATTCATCACTATCTGGGCCATTTGAAAGTCATCAAGATGGTCGCCCGGGAATTGCAGCAGAAATTCAACTCTTCCCTGGAAAACCGCCATTTGCTGCAGATGTTCAACCTCAGCGAAAGTCTGGTGTATTACATCAATGCCATACACAGCAACGGTGCGGTCCTGACGCGTCTGCGCAACCATGCGCAAGGCCGGCAATACGCAGCCGACAGCCTGGCGCTGATCGACGACATGATCATCGAGAACGACCAGTGCTACAAACAGGCGGAGATCTATTCCACGGTGTTCGCCGGGTTGATGGATGCACGCGGAAATCTGGTCAATAACAGCACCAACACCCTGCTGCGCAAACTGACGCTAATCAATGTGGTGTTTCTGCCCCTGAACCTGATTGCCGGGATCGGCGGCATGTCGGAATTCAGCATGATGACCGCCCCGCTGCACTGGTGGGTGGCCTACCCGGCACTGCTTCTGGCCATGCTCGGGCTGGGGGCGGTGATGGTCTGGGGGCTGCGCAAGATGGCTCGCGCAGCCTGAGCGGTTATTTTTCCCATTCAGCCTTGGCAATCTGCAAGCCATGCTGACCGTTATAAGCTGCACGTTCGGGAGACTGCCAACCCTCCAGCAACGCAGCGTCGAGATCGTAGATTTCGACGCCCAGCGGACGGCAAACGCTTAACGGGTCCTGCGCGTCAGGCCCCCACATCGGCAGTGACAGGTCTCCCCCCGGACAGGTCGACAAGGCGCACAGCAGGTCGATTTCAGCAAAGAACTCCAGGTAATCGCCCTTCTGCGCCGGACAGGCTTTCATGAAGTACATGTCGTCATGGTTCAGGCCGGTGCACTGGAAGATATTCAACACGTCATGCACATCGAATTCGGTCAGCCCGTGCGGCAACACTGCGCGGGTCAGGTTCGAATGGCAGTGATGATGAAAGTCTTCGCCGGTCAGCATCTTGTTGACGTAGGGATCACAGCGCGTGCCGAGCAAATCGTGCAGGCGGCCACCATGCTCGTCGATCCCGTAGCTGGCCAGGCTGTCATCGGTGATGGTGACCAGCGGCCGTAAAAACGGCAGGTTCGACCACAGCCGGTCATGGGTGCTGACATGCGCGCCCTGCAACTGACGCGTACGCGCCGCCCACAGGCGTTCCCGAGGGTCGTTGGCGTTCCACAGATTGAAATCGCCGACTTGCGGACCAACCGGTGTGGTAACACGAAACACCTGACCGGCCTTGACCTTCCAGGCCCGTCCGGTGCGGATCGGCACTTCAAATTGCTCGACGAGGGTACGCTGCTGCGCATTCGTGCGGATACGCTCGTAAAAGGCCGTATCCACTTGCAGCGCCGCGCCTTTACTGACCTGGTAAGCGGCTGGGTAGTCTTTGTACATTCAGGGCTTCTCGTTGGCAGGATGTACCGATTGCTACTGCAAGTTACAGGCCCGATTACTGGAAGTCCCGGCTGCGCACATCCAGTCCAGTCAACAGCGGCGTCAGGTCGTACAGCCGCTGGGCGATCAGGTGTCGTACGCCGCTTTTTGATTCCAGCCTCCCGAACACCTGCAGCAGTTGCGAGCCCACCAGCACCTTGCGCTGACGTTCGGCCAGGTCGCGCCAGACCACGACGTTGACCATGCCGAATTCGTCTTCCAGCGTCACGAAGGTCACGCCACTGGCGGTGCCCGGACGTTGACGGCCGATGACCAGCCCCGCCACGCTGAGGGTTCGGTCGTTTTCCAGGTGTAACAAGTCTTGTGAGCTGCGAAAGCGCTTGGCAGCCAGTTGCCGACGCAGCAAGGTCAGTGGGTGCGGACCGAGGGTGGTGCCCAGAGTGGCGTAGTCGGCCATCAGGTCTTCGGCCACCGTCGGCAGCGGCAGCGTTACCTGTGTGTCTTCGCTGGGCAAGTCGTTGAACAACGGTCGCTGGGCTTCCACCCCTGCCACTTCCCAGCGCGCCCGGTGCCGATGACCAATCAGGCCACGCAAGGCCCCGGAATCCGCCAGTGCTTCAGCGGCGCGAGCGTCCAAACCGGCACGCAGGGTAAGGTCTGTGGCATCGCTGAACAGCCGTTTCGAGCGGGCCGTTTCGATGCGCCGGGCATCATCCTCGCGAAAACCACGCACCATGCGCAGCCCGAGGCGAATCGCCAGATTGCGCGTGCTGTCGGGATGATCGAGCGGCTCCAGCGAACAATCCCAGTCGCTGTAGCGTACATCCACCGGGCGGATTTCAATGTGGTGGCGACGTGCGTCCTGTAACAATTGATCCGGGCTGTAAAACCCCATCGGCCAGCTGTTGATCAGCGCACAGGTGAACGCTGCCGGTTCGTGGCATTTGAGCCAGCAACTGGCGTAGGTCAACAAGGCGAAACTGGCGGCATGGGACTCGGGGAAACCATAACTGCCAAAGCCCTTGATCTGTTCGAAAATCCGGTCGGCAAAATCCGCTTCGTAGCCGTTTTTCAGCATGCCCGTACGCAGCCGTTCGCGATGCGGCTCCAGCCCGCCGTGACGTTTCCATGCGGCCATCGCGCGGCGCAACTCGTCCGCTTCGCCCGGGGTGTAGTCGGCAGCGATGATCGCCACTTCCATGACCTGCTCCTGGAACAGCGGCACGCCCAGGGTGCGCTCAAAGACGCTTTTTAGTTTAGGCGGATAGGTAATGGCTTCTTCTTTAATTACGCCGACGCAGATATGGGTGAACCATGTCGCCCTGGATCGGCCCCGGCCGGACAATGGCGACTTCGATGACCAGGTCGTAGAATTTTTCCGGTCTGAGGCGCGGCAGCATGGCCATCTGCGCACGCGACTCGATCTGGAACACGCCGATGGTGTCGGCGCGGCTGATCATTTCGTAGGTTTTCCGGTCGTCGCCCGGCAGGTCTGCGAGGGTCCAGAGCTTGCCCCGGTGCAGATGCACCAGATCGAACGTGCGGCGCAAAGCGCTGAGCATGCCCAGTGCAAGTATGTCGACTTTCAACAGGCCGACCAGGTCCAGATCATCCTTGTCCCACTGGATGATGGTGCGGTCGGCCATCGCGGCGTTCTCGACAGGCACCAGCGTCTCCAGCGGATGCTCGGAAATCACGAAGCCGCCCGGATGTTGCGACAAATGCCGAGGAAAGCCGATCAGCTCGCCGGTGAGTGCCAGCACGCGCTTGAGGATTGGCATGTCGGCATCGAAGCCGTATTCGCGCAGGCGTTCGGGCGACGGCAGCGAATCGCTCCAGCGGCTGAAGGCATCGGCCAGGGCGTTGATCTGGTCAGGCGGCAAACCCAGCACCTTGGCCACATCACGCACTGCGCCCNNCGCCCGAGCCGTGATACGTGCTGGCCACCGCCGTCAGCGCCGCCCTGCCCCGACCATAACGCCTGAATATGTACTGAATGACTTCTTCGCGGCGGTCGTGCTCGAAATCCACGTCGATGTCCGGTGGCTCGTTGCGCTCTTTGGAGATGAAGCGCTCGAACAGCAGGTTGCTCTTTTCCAGGTTCAGCTCGGTGATCCCCAGCGCATAACACACTGCCGAGTTGGCCGCCGAGCCACGTCCCTGGCAAAGGATATGCTGGCTGCGGGCAAACTCGACGATGTCATGCACGGTCAGAAAGTAGCTGTCGAACTTCTTTTCCGTGATCAGGGCCAGTTCCTTCTCGACCTGCGCGCGGGTGGCTGGCGTCAGCCCGTTCGGCCAGCGTTTGCGGGCACCGCGCTCGGTCAGTTCACGCAGCCACGACGTGGGTGTCTGGCCTTTGGGGACCAGCTCGTGCGGGTATTCATATTTCAATTGTTTGAGATCAAACGTGCAGCGCCGGGCAATACGCACCGATTCGGCCAGCAGCCAGTCCGGGTAATGCTCGGCAAGCGCATCCAGTGGCCGTAAATGGCGCTCGCCGTTGGCAAACAACAGGTGCCCTGCTTCGGCCACGGTCGTGTGATGGCGAATGGCAGTCATGGTGTCCTGCAGGGCACGCCGACCGCGCGCGTGCATGTGCACATCACCGCTGGCAACTGCCGGGATACCCAACGATTGCGCCAGCGCCAGCAAGTCGGCCAGACGCTGCTCGTCATCCGCGCCGCGATGTAACTCCACGCAGAGCCAGAGGCGCTCGGCAAAGCGCTCACGCAACCAGCGTCCATGCGCCAGACAGGCTTGCGCGTCGCCTTCGATGTCCGGCAGCCAGATGGCCAGCAAACCGTCCGACGAAGGCTCGAAATCTTCACGCAACAACCGGTACTCACCTTTTCTGGCTCTGCGGCGTGCCACTGTGATCAATTTGCACAACGCCTCATAACCTGTCTGGCTTTCCACCAGCAGCACGGCTTTCGGCCCGTTCTCGATGTGCATTTCGCTGCCGATGATCAACGGCAGGCCGGTGCTGATGGACGCCTGCCACGCACGTACGATACCGGCCAGCGTGCACTCGTCAGTGATGGCCAGCGCCTGATAGCCGTGGCGCGAGGCACGTTCGAACAGCTCACGGGCGCTTGAGGCGCCGCGCTGAAAACTGAAGTTGGACAGGCAATGCAGCTCGGCGTATTCGCTGGTCATGCGAACCAGCCATGCAGCAGCAGTTCACCCTGCTCGCCCACGCTGCGATAGGCCCAGGCGCGCTGGCCGCTGGAGGTTTCGACCAGATAGTAGTCGCGGCGTACATCGCCGCCGTCCCACCAGCCTGATTCGATTCGCTCGGGCCCCGCCACGATGCGCGTGGCATGAAGTGGCAGCGGCTGGGGTTCTCGCAGCAACCAGCCCGGGCGCATACAAGCTTTGGCCGGCAAGACCGGTTTACTTGTGCTGTGTGGTTGCCAGGCACATTCAGGACGGTGATCGGCCTGGGCGCGCAAGCCATTCACAGACTCGTCGCCCAGTCGCGCACGCAGGCGTTCGCGCAGTTGCTCCCAGGGCAGGGTCTGTTGCACGCGCTCATCGAACAACTGGCGGTGCGCCGGAACAAAATCCGGCAAATCCTGCGCCAGCAAGCGCACGGCACGTACCGGCGACGCCACCAGCACTTGCTCCAGCCTGCCGCGGGCCAGTTCGAACAGCATCGACGCATCGCGCTCGGCGCTCAGCAGTCCGACTGGCACCACAGTCTCCGGACCTTCAACGTGCTCCAGATGCAGGGAAAATCGCTGCACACCGCTGTCGCGTCCGGCCAGGAACAAAGCCAGATCGGCGATCAGCCGCTTGAGCGGAAACAACAGGGCCTGATGCGACTCGACGTCGAAATTCAGCTCGATGCGTACATCGAAGAAGTCCGGCGGTGTGTAGCACTCCAGTGCCACCGGTCGTTCGCCAAGCAATGTATCGAGATGCTGCAGCACGCTGGCCGGGAACCGCCGCGCCAGTGTATCGCGCGGCAGGGCCAGCACCTGCCGCACAGAGCGCAGCCCCATGCGTGTCAGGGCTGTGGCGGTTTCACGGCTCAGACCGATACGTTCCAGCGGCATATGCTCCAGGCTGCGTCGCAATCAATGCTCAGCCCGTCATGCATGTTGGCCAGCATGCGTGCGGCTATCGGGTTGGGCGCGACCACGATGCGATGCCGGAAGCCCTGCGCGGTCAACTCTTCACGCAAGCGTGCCTCGAACACCGGCCATGGGCCGAACAGCTTGAGGCTGGACTCGATTTCCATCAGCAGCACTCGAGGGTACTTGAGGCTGACATTGGAGCTGAAACCGTATGCCCAGGCCGCGAGCAGTTGCTGCAAGCGCTCGATGTCGGCTGGGTCATGCTCGACCATGGAGAAGTTCGACACCAGCGCCTGAGCGGCCGTCAGTGACTGCCCGGCTTTCAAACCCAGCGCACGCGCCGCCGGATTGACGGCTTGCAACACGCGACGTTGAGCACTGCCGCTGATCAGCGCCAGAGGCTCATCGGGATCGTTACGACGACGCATGACGCCGTCGAGCGCCAGTTGCGGCAGCAAGACACAGGCCCAGAGCATAAGAACCTCAAGCGTCGGTCGAAAATGGAATGGGGAAAGGCGGCGCAAGCCCGCCACGGCACTTGAGCACCCGCAATTGTGCAGGACGGGTATCGATAGCGATGCGCAGGGCCGCCGGTGACGGGTTGGCGGCGGCCTGCTGCGGGCGGCAGGCAAACGCCAGGGTCTGCCCGGTTTCGGCAGCGACCTGCAAACGTCGCAGCGCACGGTCATCGACCATGCCGGGCCAGCACACGACCGCGCCACAGCTGCCGGAGCGCAGGCATTGTTCGGCAGCCCATAGGGCATCGCGGGGACCGGCCTCGATGACGACCAGTTGGCGCAGATCGACCCCGGCGGCCAGCCAGGCTTGCGGGTACGGAATGTAGGGCGGTGCAACCAGCACAATGCGCTCACCGATCGCGGACAACCTTGCCAGACTTGGCCACAGCAGACGCAATTCCCCACTGCCATTGGCCGGGATGAGAATTTCAGTCAGGGCGGCAGCAGGCCAGCCGCCAGTGGGCAAGGCGCTGTCCAGCAATGCATGGGCCACTGGGGTGCGGGCTGACCTGCGGCGCGCTCTGCTGACGGCCTTTCCAGACCCTGCGCTCATCCAGCAAGGCGTCAAGGCTGACCACCGCGCCCATCATTCGCGCCGGACCAGCCCGCAGAACACGCCTTCGATGGCGAAGTCCTGATCAGGCGTGACAATGATCGGTTCGTAGGCCGGGTTGCGCGGCAACAGGCGCACCTGATCGGCACTGCGTTGCAGGCGCTTGATGGTGACTTCGCCGTCCAGGCGGGCAACGACGATCTGCCCGTCACTGGCCTGCGGGTTACGGTGCACGCCGACCAGATCGCCATCGAGAATACCGTCTTCGATCATCGAGTCGCCCTGCACGCGCAGCAGGTAGTCCGGCACACGGGTAAACGTGCTGCGATCCAGATGCAATGTGGTGTGAATATCGAGATCCGGCCCGATAGGTACGCCCGCTGCTACGCGCCCCAACACCGGAATTTCGAGCAATTCGGGCCGCGGCTCACTGTTGAGCAGGCGAATACCCCGGGCCTGGTGCGCTACGACCTCGATCAGACCGGCTTCTGTGAGGGCCACAATGTGCTTGCGCGCCACGCTGCGTGAAGCAAAACCGAAAGCCTCGGAGATTTCCGCCAGGCTCGGCGATTGCCCTTGCTGCGCGATGCGATCGCGGATGAAGGTAAGGATTGCGCTGCGACGGGAAGATAATGTGCTCATCGAGTACATTTGTACTCCACTCGTGATTTTGTGACTAGTACGGTTTGTCGGATTGACGCCGCACGCTCTTGCGCTTCGTGGACGTTAATTATTCGGATTTTCACAACAGTGAAATAAGAAACTCCCGGTTTATTGCGCCAACTAAAGCGTAGAGACTTGACGGCTCTTTCAACGATCAGGAGAGTTCATTGTGATCACTCGCCAACTGGGTCACCACGGTCCGCAGGTTTCTGCCATCGGACTGGGCTGCATGGGAATGTCGGACTTCTACACCACCGGCATCGACGAAAAGGAATCCATCGCCACCTTGCACCGCGCGCTGGAACTGGGTGTCACTTTTTTTGATACCGCTGACATGTATGGCCCGCACACCAACGAGACGTTGCTCGGCCGGGCTCTTGAAGGCAAGCGTGAAGGTATTTACCTGGCCAGCAAGTTCGGCATCGTGCGTGGCGATGACCCGCATGCGCGTGGCGTGAATGGCAGCCCGGCGTACATTCACCAGTCCATCGATGCCAGCCTGAAACGGCTGAATACCGATTATCTTGATCTCTACTATCAGCACCGTGTCGACCCCAATGTGCCCATCGAGGACACCATCGGTGCCATGGCCGAGCTGGTCAAGGCTGGCAAGGTTCGCCATATAGGTATCTGCGAAGCCAGCGCAGCGACCATCGAAAGAGCCCACAACGTGCATCCGCTGGCGGCCGTGCAAAGTGAATATTCGTTATGGTCACGCGATCCGGAGCACGACAATGTGCTCGCCACTTGCCGTCGCCTGGGTATTGCTTTCGTGGCTTACAGCCCGCTGGGCCGTGGTTTTCTGACTGGCGCATTGCGCACCCCGGACGATTTCGCTGCCGATGACTACCGTCGTTTCAGCCCGCGCTTTCAGGGCGAAAACTTCAATCGCAATCTGGCGCTGGTAGAAAAGGTCAAGGCACTGGCTGCGGCCAAAGGCGTCAGCGCGTCGCAACTGGCGCTGGCCTGGGTACTTGCTCAAGGCGACGACATCATTCCGATCCCGGGCACCAAACAGCGCAAGTACCTGGAAAGCAACGTGGCAGCGGCTTCATTGACACTGAGTACCGATGAGCTGGCTCAACTGGATGCGATCTTCCCGGCGCAAGGGGCCGTGTCGGGCGAGCGTTACAGCCCGGAGTCGATGAAGTCGCTCAACGGCTGAAAACGTTTACGGTTCGAGATCAGGTCGCCTCAGGGCAGGTCTCGGTGCCGTTGTTGAGGCCCTGTTTTTGATTCTTGTAATCGAGCGTGGCCTTGCCATCGACCCATTTCAGGGTGACGACAATCACTGAGTCGAAATCATCGTTCGTCCAGTCATCAAGCAGGTTAGTGCTCTTGCCGGACGCTTCTTCAGCAACCTTGTTGATCAGCTCCGGCAGGTAGCCATGCGACCAGGCGGTGTAGATAACTGCGTTGTGGTACTTGTCCCGCATCAGCTCATCGGCCAGGTCTGCGGTGTCGTTGGCACCAAAGTCGAGGTTGACGGGCAGACCCAGTTTGATTGCGCTGGGCCCTACCGTCATCAGCGGACGCACGTAGTTGTAGGACAGGTCGCCCTCACCCTCTTCCACGTGTCGGCTGGGGTTGGCGGCGAAGATAAAGTCAGCTTTGCCGAATTCCCTGGGCAAGACCTCCGACAGTTCGATGGCCCGGTTGAGCCCTTGGCAGTTCAGTTGCCCCAGCCCCATGGCCGGTTTTTCGGCATGACGAAGAAATACCAGTGTCTGCGTGCCGTTCTTGGGCTCGGCATGAACCCCCTTGCCCATGGTGAACAGGGCCAGGGCAGAAGCCACCAGCAAGGAGGGGAAGAAGCACCATGCGATGCGGCGCTGGAGTCGGGTGATCGAAGGCATTTTCGGCATATTCATTATTTTCTGAGTCCGGTGCGCATTTGAAAGGGATCAGCCATCTGGCTGGTGCGAATACGCAGGCTTATGCAGCTCGCCCCAAGAATTTCTGCGGATCAGTCAAACAAGGGCGCAGTGGGCGCACACTCATGGATCACGCGCGAATCTTAGTGCTCACATGTTTCGAAATTAAGAATGTGGACGATTAGGAGTGTCAAAAAACGATTCTGTTGCAAACCTGGCGAAAAAAATCACCCGAAAAGCAGAAAACTGTCAGAAAATCGTCGAAAAACAGGCCGTGAGCCTTACTGTTTACCAGGCAACAACAGTTCAACACCTTGCTGCCAGATCAACATCACTCACACTGGAAAATTGCCCTGATACCTTGCTGTTCAAGCACCCGGACCCTTGGCACAGAGCATGCAATATTCCATTTGTGAATTTCATGTTCTCTGGACTGCTGTTTTTGAAATATGCAAACCAGTCTTGCAGCCCTTGCCTCCCCGATCTGGACGCTCACTATGCCACAACCCCCTATTTCTTTTTGGTTGCAAACGCCGCGAGCCCTGATTCGCTGGATGGTAACGACCTGCACATTGGCGATTAGCCTGCAGGGAGTAGCACAGGCCGCTGAAACCGCGCCTGCCGAAGTCCGCCTGGATTACGCCTATTATTCGCCGGTCAGCCTGGCGCTCAAGCATTTTGGCTGGCTGGAGAAAGCCCTGCCGGAGGCGAAAGTCACTTGGGTGTTGAGCCACAGCAACCGCTCGCTGGAATACCTGAACAGTGGCAGCGTCGACTTTGCTTCGTCGGCCAGCCTGTCTGCGGTGCTGGCCCGGGCCAACGGCAGCCCGATCAAATCGGTGTATGTCTACAGCCGGGCAGAATGGACGGCCCTGGTGGTGCGCAAGGATTCTCCCCTGCAATCGGTTGCCGAACTCAAAGGCAAGAAAATCGCCGCCACCAAAGGCACCGACCCTTATCTGTTCACCTTGCGCGCGCTGCAGAAGGCCGGGCTGAAAAAGGATGATGTCGAGTTGCTGCACCTGCAGCATCCCGATGGACGCACCGCCCTCGAAAAAGGCGACGTAGATGCCTGGGCAGGGCTTGACCCGCACATGGCGGCCAGTGAAATACAGTCCGGCTCGCGCCTGCTTTACCGCAACAAGGACTTCAACAGCTATGGCGTACTGAGCGTCACGGAAACCTACGCCAAGGAGCATCCACAGGCGATCAGAACAGTATTGAGCGCTTATGAGCAGGCTCGGGAATGGGCAGTAAAAAATCCTGATGAGCTGGCCAGGCTGCTGGCGACCGAGTCAGGTTTGCCGCTGGAAGTCGCCAGGCTGCAATTGACCCGCACAGACCTGAGCAACCCGCAACTGAGCGCGAAAGACATGGAAGCGTCCAAGGTCGCGGCGCCGATTCTGGTGTCCGAGGACCTGGTGCGCAAAGGCGTAAACGTCGAACAAGTGATCGATCAGTTGATCACGCCAGAGTTTTCCAAAGCCGTGATCGCAACGCCATGACCAGCCCAGACAAGTCCCTGCCTGCCTGTGCGCAGGCGGCCTTGCCTGACAGGGCGCAGCGCACGTTTTGGCAGCGCTACAAAACGTCGCTCAAAGGCCTGGTAGTCCCCGCTGCAATCATTGTTTTGCTGGAAATTATCGTGCGCATCGGCTGGCTGCCCTCCTACCAGATGCCAGCCCCCAGCGAGATCGTGCTGACATTAAGTGATCTGGCCGATGGTGCGTTGTGGAAACACATCAGTGCCAGCCTGTTGCGTGTGCTCAGCGGCTTTGTGATCGGCGCAAGCCTGGCTTTGGTATTTGCTGCGTGGGTGGGGCTCAGTCGTGAGGCGGAGGCGTATCTGGAGCCGACGTTCGCCGGGCTTCGTTCCATCCCCAGCCTGGCCTGGGTGCCGCTTCTACTGCTGTGGCTGGGCATTGGCGAAACATCCAAGATTGTGCTGATCGCCATCGGTGCGTTTTTTCCGGTCTACCTCAACGGCGTGGCCGCGATTCGGGGCATTGACCGAAAGCTGGTGGAAGTCGGCAAGATGTATGGCTTCAGCCGCTATCGCCTGACCCGGCGTATTCTTCTGCCCGCCGCCCTGCCCGGCCTGTTCACCGGTTTGCGCAGCGGCATGAGCCTGTCATGGATGTTTCTGGTAGCCGCCGAGCTGATCGCGGCCACCAAAGGCCTGGGCTACCTGCTCAGTGACGGACGCGAAACCTCGCGCCCGGACATCGTGCTGGCGGCCATCATCGTTCTGGCGACACTGGGCAAGTTGAGCGACGGCCTGTTGGCAGGCCTGGAAAAACGCTTTCTGGCCTGGCGGGACACATTCACCGGTCAAAGCCGCGAGGGTCGATAGATGCCGGAATCGTTGATGAACATACGCGTAGACCGCAAAGCATTCGCTGGCAATACCGTACTGCAGGATATCGATCTGTCATTACAGTCAGGTGAGATCGTCAGCCTGCTGGGGCCAAGCGGTTGCGGTAAAAGCACGCTGCTCAGAATTGTCGCCGGGCTGGAGCAGGACTTTCGTGGCTCGGTGGACAACATTGAGGGAGAAGTCGCGTTTGTGTTTCAGGAACCGCGCCTGATGCCCTGGCTGACCGTCGAACAGAATATCGGCTTCAGCGACGACGCTGGCTACGACCGTAGATGGGTCGGTCAATTGATCGATGAAGTGGGCCTGTCCGGTTTCGCCGATGCTCTGCCAAAAGCGTTGTCCGGAGGCATGGCGCAACGCGTGGCCATCGCTCGCGGTCTGTACTCGCACCCTGCCGTATTGCTGCTGGATGAGCCTTTCAGCGCAGTGGACGCGTTTACCCGAATGAAGCTTCAGGACCTGCTGCTGCAACTGGCCGAGCGTCACGCTATCACGCTGTTGCTGGTGACTCACGATGTCGACGAGGCGTTGTATCTGAGCGACCGGGTATTAGTGATGGGCAGCCGCCCCGGTACGATTACCCAGCAACTGCCGGTCGGGCTGCAAACACCAAGAGATCGCCGCGATCCGCTACTGGCCAGGCTGAAGGCTCAGGCACTGACCGAGCTGCATCAGGCCCACATCATTTGACGCCAGTCGCATCGCAGCCTTACTTGTCGGCCTTGAACTCCTTCCAGAGCTTCTGGCGCATCGCTTCGATATCAACCGGGACCTGAGACATCACGAACAAGCGGCTCAGCATGTCGGCGTCTGGATAGACAGTGGTATCCGTCCACAGGCCGGGATTGATCAGGGCGTCGGCCTTTTCGTTACCGTTGGCGTAATGCACCGTATTGGTAATGTTGGCGATCACTTCGGGGCGCAACAGGTAGTTCATGAACGCGTAGGCACCTTTGACATCAGGGGCATCAGCCGGGATGGCGATCATGTCGAACCACATTGGCGCACCCTCTTTTGGAACCACATAGCTGATGGTGATGTTGTTGCCCGCTTTTTGGGCCTGCTCCTGCGCCAGGGAAATATCCCCTGAGTAGCCTACTGCCACACAGATCTTGCCCGTAGCGAGGTCGCCAATATAGTCGGCTGAACTGAAATTGCGCACATACGGCCGTACCTCATCCAGCAGCGCCTTGGCCTTTTTGTAGTCGTCCGGCACCTCGCTGTGCGGTGGCAGGCCGAGGTAGTTCAGAGCGATAGGGATCAGCGCCGGTGCGCTGTCCAGAAAAGCGACACCACACTGGGCGAGCTTTTTCATGTTTTCCGGCTTGAGCACCAGATCCCATGAGTCAAGCGGAGTGTCCTTGCCAAGAATAGCCTTGACCTTCGCCATGTCATAGCCAATCCCGGTGCTGCCCCACAGGTAGGGAAACCCGTGCTGGTTGCCCGGATCACTGCCCTCCAGTGCCTTGAGCAGAACCGGGTTGAGGTTTTTCCAGTTGGGGAGCTGCCGTTTGTCGAGGGTCTTGAGCAAGCCGTTTTCAATCTGTCGACCCATGAAATGAATGGACGGAAAGACCAGGTCGTACCCGGAATGGCCAGCAATCAGCTTTGTGTTCAGCGTCTCGTTGGTTTCGAAAGTCTCGTAAGAGGTCTTGAAACCGGTGGCCGCTTCAAAATTTTTTAGAGTGTCCGGGGCGATATAATCCGTCCAGTTGTAGATATTGACCGTCTCCGCCGCATGGCTGGTCGAGGCCAGCAACATCAGTGCAGCAAGGGATTTTCTCAGCATTTTCAGCTCCTCGGGTCAATAACGATAGCTTGCCCCAGACCGGGCATGAAAACCACCTTCGTCAAGCAAATTCAGTTCACTACGGGGCCTTCTCCGGGGTGAATGACAAATGCATGGAACGTGCCCATTGATACCTTGCGATGATGACAGCCATATAATTGATTTTTTTGTGCTGCGTCATAAAAAATTTTTCCAGAACGGTGCGGGCAGATGCTATTTTCAGTACTCGTCAGACCGCTCAGCGATCCTGCTGGAAAGCAACCCGACCGGCCGATAATCCGCTGCGCTGATTACCGTCTCGTCATCATGGCTTTACCGGACGAATTCTGGCTGTCTGCGTACCCATTGGAGCAAGGGAAATGCTCGATTGATTAAGGTGGGCCATTGTCATGAACAAAGTCACATTCCCCAATGCATGCCAACTGATGCGCTGGCACTTCCATACGGTAGGCTTTGAAGCCTCGATGGATGCCCCCGGCAGCATGATTGCACGACTTTTCGACCGCGCCAGCGGTGAGACAGTAGTCGCCATCGCCGGCCTGCCGTGTTCCACGGTGATGAATGCCGCAGATGTAGAGCGCATCATCGAAGCCATCGAGGATGAGCTGGAATTATTCGGCACTCATACGCAGCAACAGGTTGCCGGTTTTTCCTGATATGACAGCTTCAGCCTGTTCGGACTTTACCGCGCAAGTCTTCGAAGAAAGGCTTGTCCTGGGCAATTCTGTCTGAAGCTTTAGGCATCTGGGCGTTTTCCCCGCCGCCGGTGCCTTGATCGATATACCAATAGCAATGCCGCGCCGCACGAGTAATGGCGACATAAGCCAGGCGCAAGACTTCATCCTTCTGCGCTGTATCAAAGGGCTGAAGATCGCTCACATCACCCAGCCCTGCCAAACGGTAAACCTGATTCTTGTAAGGCGAGACAGTCAGATGCTGGCAGTCGCCCAACAAAAACACGGCATCCGCCTGCAAGCCTTTGGAACTGTGGTACGTCAACGTCCTGATGCGACGACCTTGCGCGCCCATCGCCGCGTCAGCATCGATCAATGCCTTCAAACGCTCCGAGAACCGGCTTTTCTCGCTGCCTTTGCGGTACAGCAGCAGAATCGAGTCACCGTCGTTGTAGTGCTCGACTACACGCTCGGCCAGTTCGTCCTCGTCACGATCCAGCACCTTGACCGGCAGCAACTCTTGCGGCATGCCGCTGGCACGAGCCTTCTTGCCCGCAATCGCCGGAGCTGCCCGGACAATATGCTCGGCGGCATCGATAATGTGCTGATGGCTGCGGAAGTTGTCACTGAGCATGACTCTGGTGGTCGCCGGTGACGAAAACTCCCTGGCGAACTCCATGAAATACTTGGGTGAGCTGCCGCGCCAGCCGTAGATCGATTGCCAGTCATCGCCGACACACAGCAGTGATGAATGCTGAGCGATCCGGCCTGTATGCAGAGCAGGACCACGACGCCGGATTTCGCGCAGGCTGGCGCGTATCCATGAGACGATCTGCGGCGACACATCCTGGAACTCGTCGATCATCAAATGCGACAGCGGTCTGAGCATCTGGTCGCTGACGTGTTTGAGGTTTTCCGGCGATGTTTCACCGAACAACGCAAACATCCGGTTATAGGTCATGATCGGAGGCGACTGAGCCAGCAGGTGCGTTTCGAAAGCTTTCCAGAAAAGACTCAGCGCTTCGAAGAAGAAACGATCCGGGTCGTCGCTGGCAAAGCTCATCTCGGACACGGCATTGGGTACATCCAGTCCCAGGTTCTCGATGAAGCTGACGGCGGTGACAAAACAGTCCAGTAGCGGCGCAGCACCGAGCTCACCCTTGACCCGATAGTCGAATCCGGGCCCGGCAACCGCGTCGCCCGCCAATGACTGCAATAGCTTGTTGGCAGACTGATAGTTATCCAGCCAGATCAAAGGCTTACTGCAGAAAGCTTGAAACAGAGTGCGCTTTATGACCCCCTCGGCCCACACTGGCAATTTGGCACCCGGCCGCTTGAGTTGCTGGTCTTCACTGGCGTCCAGGCCCAGCACAACCCAGGCATCAAGCTCAGCGATATAGCCGTGAAAACAAAAGGAAAATCCATTTATTTCAACAGCTTGGCGCATAGGCTCAATGCCCTTTATAGGCCATGCTCCTGCGCGAATCCACAAGTCCTCGACGGTGTCACACCACTCTTCATCCCGTTTCGAGGATAGCTCGGTCACCGCCACACGCTTCTGCACGTCAGGATGGTCGCGATCCAGTTCCTTGAGCTGCAAGGCATGGCGATACAGCGGCGCCATGACTTCGCGGAAACGCTCGTTGCCGGCGTACAGATCGCGGTAGCAGAGATTGAGTTGCTGACGCTGCGCATCGTTGATCCGCAGGTCGAAAGGATTGCTGTCCGCCTCTTCCAGGCCGGATGACTGGCTGCGCAGGTTCTCGAACGCCCTGAGCTGCTCAAAACCCGGCAGGCTGCGCACCAGCGGCAGAATACGCGAGTGAAAGGTGCGAACCAGGTCACGAGCCTGTTTCTGCCCCGTCACATGCCCCCACAAGGCCATCACCTCGATCAGCTTGCCGATGAAGTCCTTGCGCGACTCACGGGTGAAGGTCACGACTGTCATCGCATTCAGTTCAAAGCCCAGGTAGTGATGCAACAGCAGAATGCGCAGCACCAGCGATGTGGATTTGCCTGCGCCCGCCCCGGCAATGACGTAGGTAGATGGCGTATCGCTGAAAATCATCTTCCACTGCGCCGTGCTGGGCTGAGCATGCGCAGGGAGCTTTTCGGCGACATCGGCCTTGATACGCTTTTTCAGTTCAGGCGTGAGCGCCAGCCGCCAGTCGTCGAACAGATGGTCGTCAACTCTGGGGCCGCGATGTCGGACAGGCCGGGTATCGTTGATGACCAGCACCTGACGCCCTGCTTCTTCACCATCCAGGTAGCCGTCGGCATAACCCTCGCGCACGCCCTCTATGTGCCCATTCAGATAGCCGTCGGCATGGCCCTGGAACCACGACGGCGTGTGCTGCGAGCCCAACGCTGTAAGGCCGCGGCCCATCAGGCGCGATAACAGACGCCTGAAAAACGGCAGTTGCCGAGGCGGCATGAGATCGACATCCAGGTCATGAGGAAGCGCAGAAGGAAGGTCGTCAGGCACGCAGACTCCGGTGGATGGCTTGCAGGCAAAAAGGTCGCCTATGGTGGCCGAATTTGCGCGCAGGTTCCAGCGAAATGCTTGTCTGTCAGTGCGTTAGCCGATCAACTGCATGTTCCGTCGCAGGTGCCATCAGACTGGCATGACCGATTTTGGTACCAGCGCACCCGGGTGTTGAATCACCACACTGGCCAGACGATGACCTGCTTCGGCAGCCTGTCGCGGGTGTTCCCCCATGAGCCGGGCGGCCAGATAGGCAGCGCTGAACGAGTCCCCTGCTGCCGTGGTATCGACGACACGCTCGACCTTTTGCGACGCAATGTCGAAACGCTCGCCGCCGGCTTCCACAAGACAACTTTGCGCGCCGCGCTTGACGACGATCTCACCGATGCCGCGACCTCGATAGGCCGCCAGTAATTGCTCACTGTCGGCATAACCATAGAGCGCCTGCTCATCGTCTTCGGTGAGCAACGCCAGATCCACATGCTGCAGGCATGCCTGATAGGCCTCGCGAGCCTGCTCCACGCTGGCCCACAGCCGAGGCCGATAGTTATTGTCGAAGGCAACCCTGACCCCACGTTGACGAGCACGGTCCAGTGCTTCCAGCAATCGGGCGCGGCCTTGCTCGCCAAGTACCGCCAGGGTGATACCACTGAAATACAGCACGTCGTAGCTGACCAGCGCCGCGAGGATCGGCTCGGCCGCAGGCGTCATGAAACAGTCCCGCACGGCGGCTTCGTTGCGCCAGTAGAGGAAACGACGCTCGCCATTGGCATCGGTCTGAATGCAGTAGAGCCCGGGTAAACGCCCCGGCAGGCGTTGCACCTTGCCCAGACCAATGCCCTCATCGGCCCAGATCCGGCACATTGCATCGCTGAAGCTGTCGTCACCCAGCGCCGTGACGTAATCCACCTTGGCCCGCTCACCCAACAATCGGGCAAGGTAAACCGCCGTATTGAGCGTGTCACCGCCGAAGCTCTGACGCAGGCTGCCGTCGGCATGCTGCTGTAACTCGATCATGCATTCGCCGATCAGGGCGACCCGTGGAAGGCTCATGAGACGATTACTCCTGCCAATACCGGAATTAGAAATACGTGCTGAAAGGCTCGATCACTCGCATGTCATTATCCACCAGACAACCTGAACGCCACTTGTCGAAGGTCAGGCACGGGTGTGAGGTACCGAAGGAAATGATGTCGCCAACCTTCAACTCGCATCCGGGCGCGACTGTCATGAAAGCGTGCTGGTCCATCACTTTGCAGGCACTGACGTCGTCGCCTGATGCAGGCTGTACACCCGCCTTGTAACGCAGCAGCGGGTTGGGCAAGCCGGCATCGTAGGCAACGTCGCGCTTGCCCATGGCGATCACCGCAAAACCCGGCTCCGGCATGGACTGAACATGCGCCCAGACCTCCAGCGCAGGGCGCAGCGCTTCGCTCAGCTCGGCACGTCGGTCCAGCACGCAGCACTGCGCGTCCTTGTAGATGCCGTGGTCATGCACCACATAACTGCCGGGGCGCAGCACGCTGAGGAACCGTTCGCGAACGGCCCGGGCATCGAATGCTTCAGCGATCAGGTCGTACCACGCCGAGCCGGATGCAGTGACAATCGGGCGATCCAAAGCGAATGCGCCCTTGTCCTGCAGGTCGACAGCCAGGCGCACCAGCGACGCCGCAAAAGCCTTGATGCCATCGATGGCATGGTCGCCGTGGATGACGCCTTCGTAACCCTCGATACCCGTCAACGCCAGCGCCGGTTGCGCCTGAACAGCATCCGCCAGGGCCAAGACCTGCTCTTCGGTACGGCAGCCGCAGCGTCCACCGGGTACGCCATATTCGATCATCACGTTCAGGCGCAGGCCGCGTGCCGCGAAAAACTGGCCCAGTGCAGCGACATTGTCCGGGTGATCGACCATGCAATGAAACTCGAACATCGGGTCAGCCAACAGATCGGCAATCACCGCCATGTTCGGCGCGCCGACCAGTTGATTGGCCATTAACACCCGCCGTACACCATGCGCATAAGCGGCCTGGGTCTGGACCGCCGTGGCGAGGGTCATGCCCCATGCGCCCGCGTCCAACTGTCGCCGAAACAGCGCTGGCACCATGCTGGTCTTGCCATGCGGTGCAAGCTCTGCACCGCTGTCAGTGACAAAACGTTGCATCCAGCGAATATTGTGGTCCAGCGCCTGACGATGGATGACCAGTGCAGGCAGGCTGACATCAGTGACCAGGCTGTCGCCCGGCTGTGCAGCGCCCTTGTCCATGACGGCGGTGTCCATGACAGCGATGCTCATCAGTAATCTCCTGCAGTTATTCGTTGATTCGACGAGCCAGGCCGTTGGCGCTGTCGATCAGCACCCGCCGATAGTCGTCGTAATGGGTCTTGGCATCGGCACGCGGCGCGACAATGCACAGGGTTGCGATGCACTGACCGTGCTCGTTTTTCACCGGCGCGGCGAAACAGTGCGTGAAGGTGTCGGCCACGCTATCGAAGGAGAAGAAACCCTCTTCGCCTGCCTTACGGATCTCCCGCAAAAAGGTTTCCAGCGGCAGACGCTCGCCACCCGGTAGGATGAAATCGTCGGGATCAATCAGGTCGATGATCTGCTGATCGCTGAGGTGGCTGAGCAGCAGACGCCCGGAAGCGGTCCACGGGATGGGCGCGTTTTCACCGATGTCCGAGGAAATCCTGAAATGCCGCTCACCCTCTTTCATCAGCGCAACGGTGTATTTCCGGCCATTGAGCAGGCACATCTGCGCGGTTTCCCGCGTCTGGCTGACGATCTCGCCCAGGCAGACTTCCGCCTCGCGAGTGAAATCGAAGTGGCGCAAATGCGCCTGACCGAGAAAGTACAACTGACGGCCAAGGTAGACATGCCCGTCCTTGCCGACCGTCTCCAGAATACGCCGCTCCAGCAGCGACGCCACCAGCTCGTAAACCGTCGATTTGGGGCTGCCGATTCCGCCGGCAATTTCGTTGGGACGCATGGGTCTGGCCTTTTCCTTGAGGAAATCCAGAATATCGAACGCCCGGTCCAGTCCACGTGCCCGGCGCTTGATTGTGTCTTCAGTCATGGCTCATTCCTTAAGTAGAGCTGTAAGCCAGATAACCCGAGGCTTCTGGCTTGAAGCTGCTTTGCGCCTATAAGCAATACAGTCGATTTCGACCTTGCAGTCGACCATCATGCTGGCCTGCACGCAAGCGCGCGCCGGTGCATGCTCGGGGCTGAAGTATTCACCGAACACCTTGTTGAAACTCCAGAAGTCCCGTGGGTCTTCCAGCCACACGCCGACACGTACTACGTCTTCGAGCGCATAACCGGCTTCGTCGAGGATCGCGATCAGGTTACGCATGGTCTGGTGGGTCTGCTCGACGATACCGCCGACGATAATCTCGCCATCCTGCGCAGGCACCTGGCCAGAAACGTGCAACCAGCCGTCGGCCTCGACTGCTCGGGCGAATGGACGTGGCTGGCCNNGCCCCCTGCGGTGCTGCCTGCGCCATAACGGGTAATAGTCATGAGTTTTTCCTTGTCTTGAAGCATTGGACGTCGTGAAACGTTAAAAACGGATGTTCTTGAGAAACTCGCTCAAGCGCGTCGATTTCGGTTGCTCGAACAGTGTCTTGGGTGGCCCCTGCTCCTCGATGCGCCCCTGATTCATGAATACAATCTGGTCTGAAACCTCATAGGCGAAACGCATTTCGTGAGTCACCAGCAGCATGGTCATGCCGTCTTCGGCCAGGTCCTTGATAACGCTCAGCACTTCGCCGACCAACTCCGGGTCGAGCGCAGAAGTGACTTCATCGAACAACATCAGGCTGGGATTCATGGCAATGGCGCGGGCAATTGCGACCCGCTGCTGCTGACCACCGGACAACTGGCCGGGAAAGTGATTGCGGCGCTCCAGCAGCCCGACCCGGTCCAGCCACTTTTCCGCCAGGGCAATGGCCTGATCCTTGGGCATCTTCTTGACCTTGAGCAGGCCCAGGGTCACGTTCTGCAGAGCGCTGAGGTGCGGTAACAGGTTGAATTGCTGAAATGCCATGCCAGTCATTGCCCGGTGCTGTGCAATAACCCGCTCCGGATGACGGGTGCGCTTGCCGTCTACGTCGCTGTAACCGATATCCTGCCCCTCGAGCCGGATATGACCGCCCTGAAACTCTTCCAGCAGATTGACGCAGCGCAGCAAGGTGGTCTTGCCCGAGCCACTGGAACCGATCAGGGTAACAACGTTGCCTTTCTGCATACGCAGATCGACCCCCTTGAGCACTTCCACTGCGCCATAGGACTTGTGCAGGCCTTCGATGCTGAGCAGCGCCGGGCCGGGGGTTGCGGTATGAGTCTGTGTCATGGCAATGCCACCCGTTTTTCGATTTGCCGCCCAAGAAGTTCAATGGCGTAATTGATGAGAAAGAACAGAAAACCTGCAAACAGGTAGAACTCCAGGGTCATGAACGTGCGCGCAATCACCTGCTGAGTGCTCAACAACAGTTCAGCCACACCGATGACTGAAAGCAGTGTCGAAGCCTTGACGATCTCGGTCGAGGAATTGACCCACGTCGGCAGGATCTGGCGCATGGCCTGCGGCAACAACACATAGCGCAGCGACTGATTGAAACGCAGCCCGATCGCCTTGCCAGCCTCCAGCTGGCCAGCGGGAATGGCCTGCAGCGCACCGCGCACGATTTCCGATACGTGAGAGCCGCAGAACAACGTCAGGCCTATTGCGCCAGCTTGAAACGCGCTGATTTGCCAGCCCAGCGCTGGCACCATATAAAAGACTGCCAGTACCAGCACGAACACCGGCGTACCGCGTATCAGATCCACATAGAGTCGGATCGGCAACCGTGCGAAGAATCCGCCGTAGGTCAGCACCAGACCGGCCAGCATGCCGATCAGCGTGCCCGCAGCAATCGCCAGCGCCGAGCACTGGATACTGGTCAAAAAGCCGGACCAGAGCACTTCTCGCGCGGTCCACAATTCCTGCAACCAGCCAGGGGGTTGATACATGACAGCCTCCTAGCGGCGAATCGCCAGACGTTGTTCGAGGGTGCGCAAGAGCATGGCGATCACATAGCAGGCCACTACATAGAGTGCAGTAGTCACCAGCCAGGTTTCGATCACCCGGTAGCTTTCGACGTTTATCTTGCGCGCGTAGTAGGTCAGCTCCGGCACCGCAATGGCGGCTGCCAGTGAGGTGTCCTTGAACAGCGAAATGAAGTTGTTGGATAGCGCTGGCAACACGTTGCGCAACATGACCGGCACGATGATGTATGCCCTCACCTGCCACTCGCCCAGACCGATGGCCAACCCTGCTTCGCGCTGACCTTTGTGGATGCCCAGCAAACCGGCACGGAAAACTTCGGTCAGATAGGCGCCAGCGTACAGCGACAGCGTGACAATGAACGACGCCAGTTTGTCCAGGCGAATGCCCAGCCCGGGCAAGGCGAAGTAGATCAGCAGGATCAACACCAGAATGGGCGTGTTGCGCACCACGGTGACGTAGATCGACGCGACAATGCGCAGTGCCTTGTAACGTGACAGCAGCGCAAATGCATTTGCCAACCCGATCACGCAGCCGATAGCGATCGAGATCAGGGCCAGTTCCAGCCCCAGGCCCAACCCCGCCAGCAAGCTGGGAAAGTCGCGCCATACGGCATCAAAATTCAATTGATAATTCATGCTTGCCCGTACCTGGCAGGGAAAGCCCGATGGCCTGCCCTGCCCTTGAAGGTCAGAGTGGACTTATTTGTATTCCATCGGGAAACCGATTGCAGGCACAGGCAGATCGACACCGAACCATTGCTTGAACGAAGCGGCGTAAGCCGGGAACTCGACACCGGTCATGGCTTCATGCAAGGCGGTGTTGACGAAGTTCAACCAGTCCTGATCGCCACGTTTGACGGCACAAGCGTAGGTTTGCGGGCTCCAGGCAAAAGCCGGCGAGCGGTAGCGGCCAGGGTTCTGAACCATCAGATACTTCACTGAAGACTGGTCGGTGGCGGCCGTGTCGGCGCGGCCCGAGTTGATCGCCTGGTACATCAGGTCGACGCTGTCGTACTGATCGACCTTGGCTTTGGGCAGCGCCTGATGCACCAGCTCTTCGGCATATACGTTTTGCAGCACGGCAACCGTCACTCCGTCGCCCGCGGCTTTAAGGTCATCTATTTCCTTGTATTTGCTGTTGGCAGGCAGCAACAACGCTACGCCTTCGCGGTAGTACGGCAAGGTGAACGCCACCTGCTGTGCACGACTGGCGGTAACGGTGATGAACTGGCAACTGATGTCGACCTTGTCGGTCAGCAGGTTGGGAATTCGCGCATCCGAGGACTGCACCACGAACTCGACCTTGCTCGGGTCATTGAACAGGCCCTTGGCGATGATCCTGCCGATGTCGATATCGAAACCCTGCAACTTGCCGTCCGCTCCCTGAAAATGCCACGGGGCATTGGTACTGCCTGTACCCACCACCAGATTGCCACGTTTCAATACTGCATCCAGCTTGCTGCCTTCGGCGGCCTGAGCCGAGTTGGCCAGCGTGAATGAGGCTGCAAGGACAAACGCACAAGCTTTCACAAAAGAAGGTCCGCGATGCATGACATAGACTCCGCCGAAGTATTTTTATTCCGCTATAGCGGACAATGGTATGTAACAACGGAATAGACAGCAGAAAGTGTGCCATACGAAGCCTGCGAAAAACACCGCATAAAAATGTCGAAGCAAATCAAAAGGCTGGAGATGAAAGAGTTGATGGCTTGGTGATATTACGGCTTGAGGGCATCGCTACTATTTGTCACGTTTGAGTGGTAAGGCCCCACTCTTGTGCGCGCGCGCTATCGAGTACGCAGTACTGGTGCAGGCGCAATGATCGCGCCGCAGTGAAGATAGGAGGCAAAGCGCCACGAACTACTTGCCAATGCGGGAGCATTGA
>NZ_LJQT01000033.1:24874-27077 GCF_001400515.1 Pseudomonas meliae
ATTGGCAAGAGATTCAGTCAGAGGCAGGTAGCAATCGCAGCAGATCGCAAGGCGGCCTGGGTATCGCCCTGCGGGGCGTAGAACTCGACAGCAGTGGCAGGACCTTTGGCGTGTACGTCTGCGAAATACCTGGATTCGGTAGTGAACACGGTGAAGCCGCCACCGGAAAGATCATGCAGGAACACATCTGAAGATGTGCCAAACATCGCTTCGTTCTGCCAGGTCACCTGAATGCACTGGGCAACGGCGGCATCCTGTTTGGCACTCGACAGGACCTTGAATGGCCCTGCCGCACGTGCTGAGTTTGAAGGCGCTGCGCACCCGGCCAGAACCGTTGCCGCAATCACCGTTGCGCTCGTCAAAAACAGAAACTTCATGTCGTGCCTTCGCTGATGAAAAAGCCGATTCTAGCACTGCACGGGCCTGTTACCCCTCAGCCAATTGCTCTTCGTATTCCTTCACGTATTCGCCAGCCAGGCTCTGTTTCTGCTTTTCATCAAGTAACTTGCCCGCCATCTGAAAGAACTTCTGCTCTTCTTCCTTCAAGTGGTGATGCACTTTTTCCGACAGCTTTTTCGCAGTCGCCAGCCAGGCCGGGCTCGACATCTCGGTTTCATCGAGCTCTTCCATCATCTCGTCCATTTCATGATGCTCGGAAATGGCATGGCGACTGAGGTCCACGCCATTGTCGTGGGCCATCAGGGGAATGTAGAAAAACCGCTCTTCGGCTGTCTCGTGAGCCTGAAGCTCATCCTTGAGCTGTTTGTAGGCTTTCTCTCGCTCGGTACTGTCGCCGCTGGTCTGGATCAGTGCGTCAGCGTAACCGCGCTGACGATCATGGCTTTCACGCAATGCTTCAAAGATATTCAAGGTCTTGTCTCCAGGTCGGCTTCCGGGAGCTGGAAGCATTGTGGACTAGACCCCTGGCGAAGATCAGCAGTTCCGAGAAATGCTGGCAAATGACTACTGCGCAATAACCACAGGCTCAGGCCAGCTCGAAAACCACATCCTGAGCGCCTTCCCAAAGCGTCTTGACGCCCAGTTTGCGCAGGTTTTCCTTGCCTTGAGTGATGGTCAGAAAGTGATTGCCGGCCAGTTGCCCCATCTTGCTGGCGAAACAGCACGAACCGTACGCCAGGATAATCTCGGTTTCGCTGTAACCACCCGGATAAAACAGAATGTCGCCCACAGAAGGATGACTCGTTGCGTTCTCGAAACCGATCAACGTGTCATTCAGCTTCAGTTGATAATCATCCAGCGGCACCCAGCAGCCTTCGCCACTCCAGCGCACATGGATGAATTTCTGCCGATAAGGCAGCAGCTTGAGAAACGCTTCCACCGTTTGCGGCGCATCCGGATTGGCTTCGGCCAGAAACTCGTATCCGCCCGCGGTAATTTTGATGGTGGTCACTGCAACGACTCCTTGAAGGCAACAATGCTCAGAATGATGCGCAAGGATAAACGCGAGTCTTGTGAGGCGTCACGGAGTTCCGCTGCGCTCACAGGGACACACATCTGCAATCGTTGATCAAACAGAATTCCGCGTCAGATTTGACCCGCCGAGCAGTTTGGCGAATAGCCTATTCTCATGCGTTTCGCCCTGAAACTGATAACGTGGCGAACCTTTCACTTCATAACCCTGCCGCGGGTAAAACCCCAACGCGCGCGGGTTTCCAACCCAGACAGTCGCCCACATCAACGCCGCCTTTCTGGCCGTAGCGCGCTGCTCGGCGGCTTCGAGTAACAGTCGCCCTGCTCCACATCCAGTGAAACGTTCCTGCACATAGAGGCGTTGCAACTCGGCAGCCGTCGATACGCCAAGCATCGGGTGATCGACGCACAGCGTTACCTGAGCGAAGCCGATCAGATGCCCTAGAGATTCAGCCACGATAATGAGCGCTTCCGGTTTGCCAAGCAGATGCGCAAACGCCTGCGGGGAGAACGCGTCGAGGGCTTCGCGTGCGATGGACTCACGGATGCCCTGCGTTGCGTAGGTGTCGAGAAAGACCTGCATGCCCAGCGCGCTCAGGCATATAGCGTCAGCGGGCACCGCTTCACGCAGGGCAATCGTCGATAAGAGAGGTTTGATTATCAAACAGGCAGGCCCCGGGGCAGGCAAAAAGACACGCGAATCATACCCGACACACGGCCTGGCCCGGCAACAAGGCCGGGGCAAGCCGCCAGATCTGAACCGCCCCGGGTT
>NZ_LJQT01000481.1:0-9156 GCF_001400515.1 Pseudomonas meliae
TGCGCCGCCCAACCGGCGCAGCCTGCCGTTCTACCTGAACATGAGCCCCGAGCAGTTGGTTGAAAAAGTGTCGATATTGGCACTCTTCGACTATCACTAAGATATTTCCTACGCACTTTGCTGCCTGCGAGCCTATATACCACGCGTCTTTGGCGAATTACCGTCCTGAGGTCGCGGCAACTGGCAGGAAGCCAGCCGCTTCGTGGCCGTTGTAACCCAATGTGTGCGGACAGGTTGTTCGGAAATCTTTTTCGGGTCAGCGCCTTCGGGCCAGTTAGACATTCGAGCCTCGGCTCGTCCTTTGAAGGATAGGGATCATCATGCGTAAAACTCTTGCGATGACGTCGTGCCTGGGACTGTTGGCACTGGCCCCGTTTGCCCAGGCGGCAAGCAATCTGGTGTTTTGCTCCGAAGCGAGTCCGGCTGGCTTCGACGGTGCTCAATACACCTCATCCACCGATAACGATGCATCCGAGCCGATCTATAATCGACTCACCGAATTCAAGCAGGGCGATACCAGCGTGGTTCCGGGGCTGGCTACTTCATGGGATGTTTCGCAAGACGGTCTGACCTACACGTTTCATCTGCGCGAAGGCGTGAAGTTTCACAGCAACAAGAACTTCAAGCCCAGCCGTGATTTCAATGCCGACGACGTGCTGTTCACCTTCAACCGCATGCTCAACCCCGACCATCCGTTTCGCAAAGCCTACCCGACCGAGTTCCCCTACTTCACCAGTATGGGCCTGAACAAAAAGATCAAATCCATCGACAAGACCGACCCGCTGACCGTGGTGTTCACCCTCAATACGGTCGATGCAGCGTTCATCCAGAACATCGCGATGAACTTCGCCGGGATCCTCTCCGCCGAATACGCCGAATACGCCGAACAACTGATGGCCAAGGGTGATGTGCGCGACATCAACCAGCAACCGATTGGCACGGGGCCTTTCGTGTTCCAGCGCTATCAGAAAGACTCGCAGATTCGTTACAAGGGCAACAAGGAGTTCTGGGACCCGAGCCGGGTGAAGATCGACCAGTTGATTTTCGCCATCGAGACCGACGCCTCTGCCCGCATGCAGAAGCTCAAGGCCAACGAGTGCCAGGTCTCGGTCAACCCGCGTCCGGCAGACCTCGCCAGCCTCAAGGAAGACAAAAGCCTGCAGATCATCGAGAAGCCAGGCTTCAACCTCGGCTACATCTCCTACAACGTGCGCCACGAGCCGCTCGGCAAGCTGGAAGTGCGCCAGGCGCTGGACATGGCCGTCAACAAGCAAGCAATCATCAACGCGGTATATCAGGGCGCAGGACAACTGGCAGTCAATGCCATGCCGCCGACCCAGTGGTCCTACGATGACAGCATCAAGGACGCATCTTACGACCCGGAAAAAGCCAAAACCCTGCTGCGCGCGGCTGGCGTCAAGGAAGGCACCGAACTGACCCTCTGGGCCATGCCGGTCCAGCGTCCTTACAACCCCAACGCCAAGCTGATGGCCGAGATGCTGCAGGCCGACTGGGCCAAGGTCGGCATCAAAGTCCGGATCGTCAGTTACGAATGGGGTGAATACCTCAAGCGCACCAAGAATGGCGAACACGATATCTCGCTGATCGGCTGGACCGGCGACAACGGTGACCCGGACAACTGGCTGGGCACGCTGTACAGCTGCGCAGCCATTGGCGGTAACAACTACTCGATGTGGTGCGACGAAAAATACGACAAGCTGATCAAGGCCGCCGTCGCTGTCACCGACCGCGAGCAGCGCACCGACCTGTACAAACAGGCGCAACGCTACCTCAAGGAACAGGTGCCGATCACCCCGATTGCCCACTCGACGGTCAATCAGCCGTTGCGCGCCGAGGTCAGGGACTTCCACGTCAGCCCGTTTGGTCGCAACAACTTTTCAGGCGTCAGCATCGCCGACTGATCAGAAACTCCGCATGCCCTCGCCGTCTTGTGTCACGGCGAGAGCCAGCACTTGCGCGTTTATACCGATAACAACGCAGGGCCCAAAGCCCTGCACCACCAAAAGCCAGGCTTAAGAACTGGCATATAAAAAAGTGATAAAGGGAGCTGCACATCGTGAAAACAACAAGCACTGCATTATTGGCCTTATCTCTCTCGTCGTTCGGCGCATTGGTTCAGGCAGAGCCAGCCAGCCAGACGTTCATACCGACCGAGCTAAGTTCGAAGAATGCACAGGCCGACGCCAATGGCTTTATCGAAGATCAACACCTGACCGGCACGACCCGCAACTGGTACGCCAACGAACTGAAGCGTCGTGGCGAGGTTTTCCGCTACAACGACAACGGCATCGCTGAGCAGACCTCGCGTCGTATCAACTGGCAGCAGGGCACCATCGTCAACTACACCTCTGGCTACACGCAGGGAGTTGTAGGTTTCGCCACCGAGCTGGCACTGTACAACGCCATTGCGCTGGACCGTGACACCGATGACTTTGCAGGCAGTTCCAACCGGACCTTGGCCCACCGTGACGGCGATGCAGTCGGTCAGTGGAGCAAAATGGGCCTGGGCAACGTCAAGGCGCGAGTCTCCAACACGGTCCTGACCATGGGTCGCCAATCGGTGAACACCCCGGTCATCGCCTTCATTGGCAACCGCGCACTGCCTTCCAGCTTCCAGGGTGTTGCCGTACAGAGCGACGAGCTCAACAACCTGTCGTTTCAAGCCGGTAGCTTCGACCGCGTATCGCCACGTATGGAACAGAGTCTGGACAAGTTCCGCTCCGAGTACGGTGATCGCAGCCAGACCGCCGACCGCCTGGACATGTTCGGCGCTGACTACAAGCCGACCGACAGCCTGACTACCAGCTTTTATGCATCGAATCTGGAAGATTTCTGGCACCAGTACTACTTCGGCTTCACCCACGAACTGGGTGACAGCAAGGCACTGGCGCTCAGCACCAACCTGAACTACTACAAGACCAAGGACTCCGGTCAAAGCAAACAGGGCCCTATCGACAACGATACCTACAGCCTGTCGTTCACCGGTACGCATAACGCTCACAGCATCAGCCTTGCCTATCAGCAAGTGTCTGGCGATGAGTATTTCGACTATGCGCACGACACCAACGCAATCTTCCTGGCCAACTCCCTGCTCTCGGACTTCAACGGCCCGAACGAGAAATCCCTGCAGATCGCCTACGTACTGAACATGGCCGAATATGGCGTGCCGGGCCTGAAGTTCAACATTTACCAGGCGCGCGGCTGGGACATCGACGGTACCAAATATAAAGGCAACGTCTACGGCGACGTCCAGACAATCAATGGCGTTCGGACAGCGAGCGGCGTAAACGCAATGGACGGCGAGACTCACTACGAATACGGTATCGGTACGTCGTACTCCGTGCAGTCCGGCCCGCTCAAGGCCACTGCCATCCGCGCCACTTACACCACGCACCGCGCCAGCGAGAATCAGGCTGATGGAAACATCAACGAATTCCGTCTGGTGACCACCGTTCCGTTCAACATTCTTTGATTCGCTGAAAACCGTTCTGGTGCAAGGCAACAGCCTTGCGCCAGAACATCACCATCGGCGTCAACTCTATGGAGGGTTCACAATGAAACTGTTATCGCTACGCAACTCGATCGCCCTGGCCCTGCTCAGCGTCGCCGTCAGTGTTTCGGCAAAACCCCTGGTAGTCTGCACCGAAGCCAGCCCCGAAGGCTTCGACATGGTGCAATACACAACAGCCGTGACGGCCGACGCCGTGGCTGAAACCGTATTCAATCGCCTGGCGGATTTCAAACCCGGTACCACGGAAGTTATCCCAGCGCTGGCTGAATCCTGGGACATCAGCGAAGACGGTCTGACCTACACTTTCCACCTGCGCAAAGGCGTCAAGTTCCACACCACCGACTACTTCAAACCGACCCGCGACATGAATGCCGACGATGTGCTCTGGAGTTTTCAGCGTCAGCTGGACCCGAAACACCCGTGGCATGACAAGTCGAGCGTCGGCTTCCCCTACTTTGAAAGCATGGGCTTCAAAGAGCTGCTGAAAAGCGTCGAGAAAACTGACGACTACACCGTCAAATTCACCCTGACCCGCCGCGAAGCACCATTCCTGGCCGACCTGGCCATGGCGTTCGCCTCTATCTACCCGGCAGAATATGCCGACCAGTTGTTGAAAGCCGACAAGACCAACGATCTAAACAGCAAGCCAATCGGCACCGGCCCATTCATCTTCCAGCGCTATGCCAAGGATGCGCAGGTACGCTTCAAGGCCAATCCGGACTACTTCCGCGGCAAACCGCCTGCTGAAGCATTGATTCTGGCCATCGCCACCGACAACAACGTGCGCCTGCAGAAACTCAAGGCCAACGAATGTCAGATCGCGCTGTACCCAAAGCCGGACGACGTGCCGAGCATCAAGAAAGACCCGAATCTGAAAATCGATGAAATGGAGGCCATGACCACCGGCTATATTGCGATCAACACCACGCACAAATATTTGAGCGATGTGCGGGTACGCAAAGCCATTGACATGACGTTCGACAAGAACGCTTATGTCAACGCGGTGTTCGGCAAGGGTAATGCGCTGGTAGCAGTCAACCCGTATCCGCCGACCCTGCTGGGTTACAACAACAGCCTGAAGAATCCGCCGGTCGACCTCGACGAGGCACGCGCCTTGCTGAAGGAAGCAGGCGTGCCGGAAGGCACCACGTTTACCCTGTTCACCCGCAACGGCGGTGGCCCGACCAACCCTAACCCGATGCTCGGCGCGCAAATGATGCAGTCCGACCTGGCAAAGATCGGCATCAAGATCGACATTCGTGTCATGGAATGGGGCGAAATGCTCAAACGCGCCAAGAACGGCGAACATGACATGGTGTCTGCCGGCTGGGCAGGCGACAATGGCGACCCGGACAACTTCCTGACCCCGATGCTTAGTTGTGAAGCGGCGAAAAACGGCGAGAACTATGCACGCTGGTGCAATGCCGAATTCCAGACGCTGATCGACAAGGCCCGCGAAACAGTGAACCCGCAGGAGCGTGCGACGCTCTATGAGCAAGCTCAGGCAATATTCAACAAGGACCAGCCGTGGATCAGTATGGCTCACACCAGAATGTTCACGGCCATGCGTAAGAATGTGGAGGGCTACCAAATCAGCCCGCTCACAACCAACAACTTCGCCACTACCCAGGTGAAGTAGAAAAATAATCCGGCGAGCTCATAACCCGAGACTCGCCGGAGCACGCCTAACCGGCTGATGAGGTACACACCAAGATGTTTAGTTTTATCGCCCGCCGAGTGGGGTTGCTGATACCCACTTTCTTCGGCATCACCTTATTGACCTTCGCCCTGATTCGCCTGATTCCGGGCGACCCGGTCGAAGTCATGATGGGTGAGCGCCGGGTCGATCCGGAAATGCACGCTCAGGCCATGGAACGTCTTGGTCTGAATAAGCCACTGTATGCCCAGTACATCGATTACATCGGCAAGCTCGCCCACGGCGACCTCGGTGAATCGCTGCGTACGCGCACCAGTGTCTGGAGCGAATTCACCTCGCTGTTCCCGGCAACCCTTGAGTTGTCGCTGGCGGCACTGATTTTTGCGGGTATTCTCGGGTTGCTGGCCGGGGTCATCGCCGCACTCAAGCGAGGGTCCCTGTTCGACCATGGGGTCATGGGGATTTCCCTGGCGGGCTACTCCATGCCGATCTTCTGGTGGGGCCTGATCCTTATCATGTTCTTCTCGGTATCACTGGGTTGGACGCCGGTATCCGGGCGGATCGACCTGCTGTACGACATTCCGCCGGTCACCGGCTTCATGCTGATCGACACCTTGCTCAGTGACGAACAAGGCGCGTTTCTCGATGCTTTGCATCACCTGATTCTTCCGGCCATCGTGCTGGGCACCATCCCGCTGGCGGTAATCGCCCGGATGACCCGCTCTTCGATGCTCGAAGTACTGCGTGAAGACTACGTGCGTACTGCACGGGCCAAAGGCCTGTCGCCAGCACGCGTGGTATTCGTTCACGGCCTGCGCAATGCGCTGATTCCAGTGCTGACCGTATTCGGCCTGCAAATCGGCACATTGCTGGCCGGTGCGGTACTGACCGAAACGATCTTCTCTTGGCCCGGTATCGGCAAGTGGCTGATCGAAGCCATCGGTGCCCGGGATTATCCGGTCGTGCAAAACGGCATTCTGCTGATCGCCTGTCTGGTGATCCTGGTCAACTTCGTGGTGGATATCCTCTACGGCTTTGCCAACCCACGCATCCGTCATCAGCGCTGAGATCATCGATATGAGCACCCCTACTCATGCGGTAGCAGTCGATCAAAGCCTGCTTTACCCATCCCCGTACAAAGAATTCTGGCAAGCGTTCTCGAAAAACAAAGGCGCGGTTGCCGGCCTGCTGTTCATGATCCTGATCGTGTTCTGCGCCCTGTTCGCCCCATGGGTTGCGCCACATGACCCGAGCGAGCAATACCGTGACTTCCTGCTGACACCTCCGGTGTGGCTTGAAGGCGGTCAATGGCAATTCATCCTCGGCACCGACGAACTGGGCCGCGATCTGCTGTCGCGTCTGATCCAGGGTTCGCGCCTGTCGCTGCTGATCGGTCTGGCATCGGTGGTCATGTCGCTGATCCCGGGCATCCTGCTGGGCTTGCTGGCGGGCTTCTTCCCGCGCGTGCTAGGCCCTTCGGTCATGCGCCTGATGGACATCATGCTGGCCCTGCCATCGCTGCTGCTGGCTGTAGCCATCGTGGCAATTCTCGGCCCTGGCCTGATCAACACCGTGATCGCCATCGCCATCGTGTCGCTGCCGTCCTACGTACGTCTGACCCGCGCTGCGGTAATGGGCGAGCTGAACCGTGACTACGTGACGGCTGCGCGTCTGGCCGGTGCCACCCTGCCACGCCTGATGTTCATCACCGTGCTGCCCAACTGCATGGCACCGCTGATCGTTCAGGCAACGCTGAGTTTTTCCTCGGCCATTCTCGACGCCGCAGCGCTGGGCTTCCTGGGCCTTGGCGTACAACCACCGACGCCTGAGTGGGGCACCATGCTCGCCTCGGCGCGCGACTACATCGAACGTGCCTGGTGGGTCGTAAGCCTGCCCGGTCTGACCATTTTGCTCAGCGTGCTGGCAATCAACCTGATGGGCGACGGTCTGCGCGATGCGCTGGACCCGAAACTCAAGAACGCCGCCTGAGGAGATTCGCATGTCACTTCTTGAAATCAAGAATCTCAACGTCCGCTTCGGCGACGCCAAGGCCGTACCTGTTGTGGACGGCCTGTCCCTGAGCGTCGAGAAAGGCGAAGTATTGGCCATTGTTGGCGAATCGGGGTCCGGTAAATCCGTGACCATGATGGCGCTGATGGGGCTGATCGATTCACCCGGCATCATCACCGCCGACGCGCTCAACTTCGACGGCAAGGACCTGCTCAAGCTGAACGCACGGCAGCGTCGTCGCATCATCGGCAAAGACCTGGCGATGGTTTTCCAGGACCCGATGACCGCGCTGAACCCCAGTTACACCGTGGGCTTCCAGATCGAGGAAGTGCTGCGCCAGCACCTGAACATGTCGGGCAAGGCGGCACGCCAGCGCGCGCTGGAACTGCTGGAAAAGGTCGAAATCCCTGGTGCGGCTGCGCGCCTGAATGCCTACCCGCATCAACTGTCGGGCGGCATGAGTCAGCGTGTAGCAATTGCCATGGCCATCGCCGGCGAACCCAAGCTGCTGATCGCCGACGAACCGACCACCGCGCTGGACGTGACCATTCAGGCGCAGATCATGGAGCTGTTGCTGAGCCTGCAAAAAGAGCAGGACATGGCGCTGGTGCTGATCACTCACGACCTGGCGGTAGTGGCTGAAACCGCCCAGCGCGTCTGTGTGATGTATGCCGGTCAGGCCGTCGAAGTCGGTCAGGTGCCTGGTCTGTTCGAGGTCCCTGCCCACCCGTACAGCGAAGCCTTGCTGGCCGCTATTCCCGAGCACAGCATGGGCGCCGAACGCCTCGCCACGCTGCCGGGCATGGTTCCGGGTCGCTATGACCGGCCACAGGGTTGCCTGCTGTCACCGCGCTGCCCGTATGTGCGCGACAACTGCCGGACCGAACGTCCTGGCCTGGACCCCAAGGCCCATAGCCTGGCGCGCTGCTTCTATCCCTTGAATCAGGAGGTGGCGTAATGAGCGTCGTACTTACCGCCCGCGACCTTACCCGTCACTACGAAGTCTCCCGAGGCCTGTTCAAAGGCACAGCGCTGGTGCGCGCGCTTAACGGTGTGTCCTTCGAACTGGAAGCCGGCAAGACCCTGGCTGTGGTCGGCGAGTCCGGCTGTGGCAAGTCGACGCTGGCCCGCGCGCTGACACTGATTGAAGAACCTTCATCGGGTTCGCTGAAAATCGCTGGCCAGGAAGTGACCGGTGCCAGCAAGTCCGAGCGCAAGCAGTTGCGCAAAGACGTACAGATGGTATTCCAGAGCCCTTACGCGTCGCTCAACCCACGCCAGAAAGTCGGTGACCAGCTCGGCGAGCCGCTGTTGATCAACACCAAACTGTCGGCAGCAGAACGTCGGGAAAAAGTGCAGGCGATGATGGCTCAGGTCGGTTTGCGCCCCGAGCACTATCAGCGCTACCCGCATATGTTTTCCGGCGGTCAGCGTCAGCGTATCGCGCTGGCCCGGGCGATGATGCTACAGCCCAAAGTGCTGGTCGCGGACGAACCGACTTCGGCGCTGGACGTGTCGATTCAGGCACAGGTGCTGAACCTGTTCATGGATTTGCAGCAGGAATTCAACACCGCCTACGTGTTCATCTCACACAACCTTTCGGTGGTGCGTCATGTCGCCGATACGGTATTGGTGATGTACCTGGGGCGGCCAGCGGAAATGGGTTCCAAGGAAGAGATCTACAACCGTCCGCTGCACCCTTACACTCAGGCACTGTTGTCAGCGACCCCGACCATCCACCCGGACCCGCTCAAACCGAAGATCAAGATCGTCGGCGAGCTGCCCAACCCGCTCAACCCGCCAAGCGGCTGCGCTTTTCACAAACGCTGCCCTTACGCGACCGAACGTTGCGCAACAGACGTACCGGAACTGCGCCTGGTGGATAACCGCCAGGTGGCCTGCCACTATGCCGAGCAATTTGTAGCGGCATAGGCTGAAGCTAGGAGGGTGTAGACAA
>NZ_LJQT01000142.1:0-8151 GCF_001400515.1 Pseudomonas meliae
ACCCGGGGCGGTTCACTTTTCTGCCTCAACTAAGGTTTTGACAGGCTTTTCCTTATCATTTAATTGATTGCATCTATGGCGTCATAGAGCGCGCGGATTAACCGATAAAATAGATAATAAAAAGCATGTAACGAGATGCTTATTTGCCATCAGACAGTGATAGTCTCCGTTTTTGCTGGCTCAGGTGCGTCTTTTTGTCACGTATCTGAACAACCTGCCGATAAAACAGACATGGCCGCTCGGCATGGAGTCTGTGGCGGACCAGCGGACCATCTGCGAGCTTCACACATTGGGGTAATTATAATGAGCACAAGCACAGCCTTGGGCGGCGACGCCGTTCAGCCTGCGTTCTTGTCCAAAGAGCGCATTATCGCCAAGCCCGGTTTCAACCGTTGGCTTGTTCCACCAGCAGCATTGGCCATCCATCTTTGTATCGGTATGGCTTACGGCTTCTCGGTGTTCTGGTTGCCGTTGTCCAAGGCCGTGGGTATTACTGCACCCGTCGCCTGTACTCCGGACATGGGTTTCTTCGCGCAGATGTTCGCGTCGACCTGTGACTGGCAGATCTCCATGCTGGGCTGGATCTACACCCTGTTCTTCATTTTCCTGGGTTGCTCGGCTGCCATCTGGGGTGGCTGGCTGGAGCACGCAGGTCCACGCAAGGCCGGTGTTGTTTCGGCCCTCTGCTGGTGTGGTGGCTTGCTGATTTCCGCACTGGGCATTTATACGCACCAGATCTGGTTGATGTGGCTGGGCTCGGGGGTTATCGGCGGCATTGGTCTGGGGCTGGGCTATATCTCCCCCGTTTCGACCCTGATCAAGTGGTTCCCGGACAAGCGCGGCATGGCGACCGGTATGGCGATCATGGGCTTTGGTGGCGGCGCGATGGTGGGTGCACCGCTGGCCACTGCGCTGATGGGTCACTTTGCCTCGGCTGAAAGCGTTGGCGTCTGGCAGAGCTTCGTGGTGATGGCGGTGATCTACTTCATCTTCATGATCGGTGGCGCGCTGGGCTATCGCGTTCCACCAACCGGCTGGAAACCTGAAGGCTGGACCGCTCCGGCTGCCAAGGCCAAGAACTCGATGATCACCAACCGTCACGTGCACGTCAGCGTGGCCTGGAAGACACCGCAGTTCCGTCTGGTCTGGCTGGTGCTGTGCCTGAACGTATCGGCCGGTATCGGCATCCTGGGCATGGCTTCGCCGCTGTTGCAGGAAGTGTTCGCCGGCAAACTGCTGGGCGTCGATCTGACCTTCAGCCAGCTCAATGCCGACCAACTGAAAGCCATTGCTGCGATTGCAGCCGGCTTCACGGGTCTGTTGAGTCTGTTCAACATCGGCGGTCGTTTCTTCTGGGCTTCGTGCTCGGACTTCATCGGTCGCAAGGCAACCTACTTCGTATTCTTCGCACTGGGCTTCCTGCTTTATGCGTCGGTTCCGACCCTGAGCCACATGGGTAGCATCGCCCTGTTCGTGGCCGCGTTCTGCATCGTGCTGTCGATGTACGGTGGCGGTTTCGCGACGGTTCCGGCTTATCTGGCTGACCTGTTCGGTACGCAGATGGTCGGCGCGATCCACGGTCGTCTGCTGACTGCCTGGGCTGCGGCCGGTGTGCTCGGTCCGGTATTGGTCAACTACCTGCGTGAGTACCAACTCGCCCACGGTGTTGCACGTGCCGATGCCTACGACATTACCTTGTACATCCTCTCGGGTCTGCTGGTGCTGGGCTTTATCTGCAACCTGCTGATTCGTCCGGTTGCCGACAAGTACTTCATGACCGACGCCGAGCTTGCGGCTGAACAAGCCATCGGTCACGACAAGGGTGCCAATGCCACGACTTCGCTGGAGTGGAAAGCATCCGCAGGCAGTAAGCCGCTGGTCATCGCCGCCTGGCTGGCCGTAGGCATCCCGCTGGCGTGGGGCGTCTGGATTACCCTGCAAAAAACCGCAGTGCTGTTCCACTAAAAGCCTGTAGGTAACAGATAAGCGCTTGCACTTAGGTGCAGGCGCTTTTTTTTGTGCGCAGAATTCTTGTTCCACGCACTCTGAATCGGATGCAGAGCGTCCCAATATAGTTGAGGCTATCGTTCCACACGCTCCAGTGTGGGAATGCCGTTCGTGACGCTCTGCGTCACCTATCTGCGGCTCAATGTGTTTGATGCACTGCCCGTTCCCCCGCAGACGCTGCTACATTAGCAACCCCTGTTTTTATTGCCTGTAGGAGTTGTTTGCATGCTAGCCCACGTGGAGTCATACGCTGGTGATCCGATCCTTTCCCTGATGGAAACCTTTGGCAAGGATTCCCGTGTGGACAAGGTCAATCTGAGCATCGGCTTGTATTACGACGCGCAGGGCCGTATCCCTCAGCTGGCATGCGTAGCAACGGCACAACAGCAACTGGCCGAGGGCGAGCAGGCGGCTTCTGTCTATCTGCCGATGGAAGGCCTGGCGGCTTATCGGCAGGCAGTGCAGACCCTGTTGTTCGGGGCGGATCACCCGCTTGTGCAGGCAGGACGCGTGGCGACCATCCAGACCGTGGGCGGCTCCGGCGCGCTGAAAGTAGGTGCCGACTTCCTCAAGTATGCCTTCCCGGACTCGCAGGTCTGGGTCAGCGACCCAACCTGGGAAAACCACAACGCGCTGTTCGGTGGTGCAGGCTTCAAGTTCAACAGCTACCCGTATTTCGATGCGCAGACTGGCGGAGTCAGGTTCGAGGCCATGCTCGATACGGTGCAGCGCCTGCCTGCGCAGAGCATCCTCCTGCTGCACCCGTGCTGCCATAACCCGACCGGTGCCGATCTGACAGTCGAGCAATGGGACCGGTTGATCGAGGTTATCAAGGATCGTCAGCTCATCGCGTTTCTGGATATTGCCTATCAGGGCTTTGGCAAAGGCATTGATGAGGATGCCTATGCCATCCGCGCAATGGCCAACGCAGGTGTTACAACGCTGGTCAGTAACTCGTTCTCGAAAATTTTCTCGCTGTACGGCGAGCGGGTAGGCGGGCTGTCGGTGGTTTGTGAAGACGCGGCCTCCTCTGCCAACGTGTTCGGCCAGCTCAAGGCGACCGTGCGCCGCAACTACTCCAGCCCGCCTGCGCATGGCGCCTTTCTGGTTTCAAAAGTGCTCAACACGCCGCACCTGCGCGAGCAGTGGCTGAGCGAAGTCGAGGCCATGCGCGTGCGCATCATCGACATGCGCACGCGGCTGGTCGAGGTGCTGGCGCAGAAGGTTTCCGGACGTGATTTCAGCTTTATCCTCAGGCAGAGCGGGATGTTCAGCTATACCGGTCTGACGCCACAGCAGGTCGATGAACTGAAAGACGTTCACGGCATTTACATGCTGCGCAGTGGCCGGGTGTGCATGGCGGGCCTGAATGAAGGCAATATCGACAAGGTATGTAACGCAATCGCGAGCCTCTTCACCCACTAAATGCCCTGCTGGTCGTCTGTTTGCTTCATGGCGGGCGCATCTGGGCCTATAATGCTCGCCTTTTTTCGCCCAATGATTTTGCGGAGCTGGTGATGGCCGAACGTAAGGCGTACGTCGAGCGTAATACTCTGGAAACCCAGATCAAAGCCTCGATCAACCTGGATGGCACCGGAAAGGCCCGATTCGATATCGGTGTGCCTTTTCTTGAGCACATGCTCGACCAGATCGCCCGGCACGGGCTGATCGACCTGGACATCGAGTGCAAGGGTGACCTGGCAATCGACGATCACCACACGGTGGAAGACGTCGGTATCACCGTGGGGCAGGCGTTCAGCCAGGCCATCGGCGACAAGAAAGGCATTCGTCGTTACGGCCACGCCTATGTGCCGCTCGACGAAGCGCTGTCGCGCGTGGTCATCGACTTTTCGGGTCGTCCGGGCCTGCAGATGCATGTGCCGTATACCCGTGCCACGGTGGGTGGCTTTGATGTGGACCTGTTTCAGGAGTTCTTCCAGGGCTTCGTCAACCACGCGAACGTGACGCTGCACATCGACAACCTGCGTGGCACCAACACTCACCACCAGATCGAGACCGTGTTCAAGGCTTTCGGTCGCGCGCTGCGCATGGCGGTCGAGCTGGATGAGCGCATGGCCGGGCAAATGCCATCCACCAAGGGTGTGCTCTGATGCAGACGGTTGCGGTCATCGATTACGGTATGGGCAACCTGCACTCTGTCGCCAAGGCGCTTGAGCACGTAGGCGCAGGCCGTGTGCTGATTACCAGTGACGCCAAGGTGATTCGCGAAGCCGACCGTGTGGTGTTTCCGGGTGTGGGCGCGATTCGCGACTGCATGGCCGAGATTCGCCGTCTGGGCTTTGATTCGCTGGTCAGGGAAGTCAGCCAGGACCGTCCGTTTCTCGGCATCTGCGTCGGCATGCAGGCGTTGCTCGACAGAAGTGAAGAGAGCGGCGGCGTGGACTGCATCGGTCTTTTTCCTGGCCAGGTGAAGTTTTTCGGCAAGGACCTGTATGAAGAAGGCGAGCACCTGAAAGTGCCGCACATGGGCTGGAATCAGGTCGCTCAGGCGGTGGATCACCCGCTGTGGCATGACATTCCGGATCTGGCGCGTTTCTACTTCGTGCACAGTTTCTACATCGATGCCGCGAACCAGCGTCAGGTGGTCGGGCGCGGTCACTACGGCCTCGACTTTGCCGCCGCGCTGGCCGACGGTTCGCGTTTTGCCGTGCAATTTCACCCGGAAAAGAGCCACACCCACGGCCTGCAATTGCTGCAGAACTTCGCTGCCTGGGATGGTCGCTGGTAATCGTATGAGCAAAACCAAGAGCAAGCCGCCGATTCTGACCCTTTCGCCCGAGCATGAGCAGCAGGCGATCGACAAGCTCAAGCGCCTGTTCGCAGAGCGCTTCGAGCTGGAGCTGGGTACGTTTGAAGTGGCTGAGGTACTGGAATTGTTCACCCGCGAGATTGCCCCGCATTACTACAATCGCGCTATTTTCGATGTTCAGCAGCAGCTCAAGGAGCGGTTCGAGAGCATCGAAAGCGACCTCTGGGCGCTCGAAAAGAATTGAATAGAAGCAGCTTTGAGCTTCAGGCTTCAAGCCGCAAGAATCAGTGAGTACGCATACTTGCAGCTAATCGCTTGCAGCTTGCCGCTCTTTTTGACCAAGGAATAAGCATGCTGATTATCCCCGCTATCGACCTCAAAGACGGTGCCTGTGTGCGTCTGCGTCAGGGCCGGATGGAAGATTCCACAGTGTTCTCCGATGATCCGGTGGCCATGGCCGCCAAGTGGGTCGACGGTGGTTGCCGCCGTCTGCATCTGGTCGATCTGAACGGTGCGTTCGAAGGACAGCCGGTCAACGGTGATGTGGTCACGGCCATCGCCAGGCGCTACCCGAACCTGCCGATCCAGATCGGTGGCGGCATCCGTTCGCTGGAAACCATAGAGCACTACGTCAAGGCGGGCGTGAGCTACGTCATCATCGGCACCAAGGCCGTCAAAGAGCCCGAGTTCGTGGCTGAAGCCTGCCGCGCGTTCCCAGGCAAGGTGATCGTCGGTCTGGATGCCAAGGACGGTTTCGTCGCCACCGATGGCTGGGCTGAAGTCAGCTCGGTTCATGTCATTGATCTGGCCAAGCGTTTTGAAGCCGATGGCGTGTCTGCCATTGTCTACACCGACATCGCCAAAGACGGCATGATGCAGGGCTGCAACATCCCGTTCACCGCGGCGCTGGCGGCGGCTACGCGGATCCCGGTGATTGCTTCGGGTGGCATTCATAACTTGGGCGACATTCAGGCGCTGTTGAATGCGAAGGCTCCGGGCATCATCGGCGCAATCACCGGTCGTGCGATCTACGAAGGTACGCTGGATGTGGCCGAAGCCCAGGCGCTCTGCGACCGCGAACAACGCTGAATAGCTGGAGACTGACCCTGTGGCCCTAGCCAAACGCATCATCCCTTGCCTGGACGTCGACAACGGTCGAGTGGTCAAGGGTGTCAAGTTCGAGAACATCCGGGATGCAGGCGATCCGGTGGAAATTGCTCGTCGTTACGATGAGCAGGGTGCAGACGAAATCACTTTTCTCGACATCACTGCCAGCGTCGATGGCCGTGACACCACGCTGCACACCGTCGAGCGCATGGCCAGTCAGGTGTTCATTCCGCTGACTGTCGGTGGCGGCGTGCGTACCGTGCAGGACATCCGCAACCTGCTCAATGCGGGCGCGGACAAGGTGTCGATCAACACGGCAGCGGTGTTCAACCCCGAGTTTGTCGGTGAAGCCGCCGCTCGTTTCGGGTCGCAGTGCATTGTGGTCGCTATTGATGCCAAGAAGGTCTCCGGCCCGGGTGAAACCCCGCGCTGGGAAATCTTCACCCACGGTGGACGCAAACCCACCGGGCTGGACGCGGTGCTCTGGGCGAAAAAGATGGAAGACCTGGGGGCTGGCGAGATCCTGCTGACCAGCATGGACCAGGACGGCATGAAGAACGGCTTTGACCTGGGCGTCACTCGCGCCATCAGTGATGCGCTGGGCATCCCGGTGATTGCTTCCGGTGGTGTCGGCAACCTTGAGCATCTGGCCGCCGGCGTCATCGAAGGCCACGCCAGTGCCGTGCTGGCGGCGAGTATTTTCCACTTTGGCGAATACACCGTTCCCGAAGCAAAGGCTTATATGGCCAGTCGCGGGATTGTGGTGCGCTGAGTACTGCGCATCAAAGCGGGCGTCGCTTGTTTCAGACCATGGGTTTGAAACAGCCGGCGCTCGCTCTGTTTCAGCCCTGTGGCATTCGAGTATTACCTGTAAGCGACATCGCCGGACAGCGCGCTAGACAGTGCGCCGGGTTCACGGCACTCTGCATGCGTCGTTCATGATCGAGTGCTGGAACATGTTCAAACGTCTATTTCTCGCACTGATCGGTGTCGGCTTGTTGCTGAATGAAACTGCGCGAGCCAGCGACTCAACGCCTTATTCCATGGTGTTGCTCACCGAGAATTTCCCGCCGTTCAACATGGCGGTCGATGGCAGGAATTTCGCGCAGGAAAACAACATCGACGGTATTGCCGCTGAAGTGGTGCGCGAGATGTTCAAGCGCGCAAACATTGGTTACAGCATGACCCTGCGTTTTCCGTGGGACCGGGTTTACAAGCTTGCCCTCGACAAGCCCGGTTATGGCGTGTTCTCCACCACTCGCCTGCCTGAGCGCGAAAAACTGTTCAAATGGGTGGGTCCGGTAGGCTCCTATGACTGGATCATGCTCGCCCGCGGCGACAGCCCCATCACGTTAACGTCGCTTGAGCAGGCAAAGAACTACAGGATTGGTGCCTATAAAGGCGACGCCATCGGCGAGCGTCTGAACGCGATGGGCCTGAACCCGATTTTGATGCTGCGTGACCGGGATAACGTGAAAAAGCTCGCCAATGGTCAGATCGATCTTTGGGCCGTGGGCGATCCGGTTGGCCGCTATCTGGCGAAACTGGAAGGGGTCACGGGGTTCAAGACCGCGCTGCGTTTCAACAGCGCCGAACTTTACCTGGCAGTCAACAAGAGCACGCCTGACGACGTTGTGGCTCGCCTGCAGAAAGCCCTCGACCAGATGCGTGCCGAGGGTTGGGTCGACGCGGTCAAGACGCGCTATCAGTAATCGCTCAACCTGCTGCGGGAAGGGTGTCTTCGCGTACATTGGAAGGCTGCCCATTGATGTCATGGGCGTAAGTGCAGATCTTCAACGGCAGCAGTGTCTGGCGGGCCCACCTTGACCGTGTAATGGTCGATCGGGCGATGTTCGTACGACCAACTGACCGATAATGCGCCTAACCGGTTTTTCCCAATAACCACCTGTGGCTCGGGCGTCGGTCCCGCCAGCTGCAGTTCTATGGCAAGCGCAAGCGGCTGGATGCCGTCCTTGATAACGGTGTCCTGCTCTCCGTTGTGGAGACCTCATCCTTTAAGCCGGAATTGATCGGGTTATCAAGGCTGAAACGGCGCGGGACATGGAAAACAGACCTTGCCTACTTTGCGTGCGGAACGTGCTGACTCGGTTTTGGCGGGATCAACGGTAAAATCCGTCAGCGTCATGTCTGGAAAGGCGAGCGCAGATTGGCGAAAGCCAATTATATGCAATTAAGAGCTATTTATATGCATCATAAGTGTTGCCGGCGCTACATAGGTGTTGCATATTGATGTTGCCGAAACGGTA
>NZ_LJQT01000142.1:8157-22197 GCF_001400515.1 Pseudomonas meliae
CAGGCTCAAGGCGCTGAGTTCAGGGCGGCCAAGGGTAGTGATTTCAAGGTTTACCTGAATGGTAAGGCAACCATCTTTGCAGACCATGGCAGCAAAGAAATGCACGAAGGGTTACGCAATCGATCATCAAGCAGCTCGGCCTTAAGGATTGACGTCGAGCTGCTCCACTGCAGGTGAGGCCTTATGTATCAATATCCATTGGATCTGCATCGGGATGCAGACAGGCGTTTGGCTGTCGTGTCCAGACATTCCCGAAATGAGCGCCTCTGGCGACACCCTGCCTGAAGCATTGAGCGAAGCTCTTGACGGCATGGAATCGGCTCTATCGCTCTACGTCGATCAGCGTCGCAAGATTCCCCAGGCCTCAGTCGTACCCGGCCATGAACTGTTGATGCGTTTGCCTGCGCTGACGGTTGCCAAAATCATGCTATGGAACAGCTTGTTGGAAGAGGGCGTTAGCCGTGCTGAGCTGGCGCGTCGCCTCGGTTGCACGCGGCAAGTGGTGGATCGGCTTGTGGACTTTCTGCATGCCTCGAAAATCGAGCAGGTGGAGCGAGCGCTGGCTGAGCTTGGTCGGCGTATTACGTTGAGCATTGAGCGGGCCGCTTGATGTGTAACACCTCATTTGAAAGACCAGCTGACGGACGTTTCGTCGTTCGCAGGCTCAGCGATACACCCCATTCTTGCCATGCGCCGCACTCGCCTGATTGCCGCGTTCGCTGATCATGCTGCGCAGGTCGATCCATTCGACGCCCTGATCCTTGAGTTTGGGCAACTCGCGTTCCAGTACGTCCAGCGTGACAGGGTAGGGGTGACCGATGACCACTGCCGAGCCATGCTTGCGGGCGATTTTGATGGCGGTCTGCAATTGGCGGGTGATGGCTTCAGCCGTGCGCTCGTCGTCCAGAAACACGTCGCGCGAGACGCTGGCGAGGCCGATACGCTGCGCCTCGGCTGCCGCCACGGTTTTTGCGCTGGTGCGGCTGTCCACAAAAAACAGATGCCGTCGTTGCAGTTCGGCCATCAGCCAGGTCATCGCGACCGGTTCGGCGGTCATCCGGCTGCCCATGTGGTTATTGGTGCCGGCTGCATAAGGCACTTTCAGCAGCGCCGCATTGAGTCGGCTTTCCAGTTCAGGCAAGGGTAGTTCGGGATGCCAGGCGTAAGGCCCGGTCGCCGGGTCCATCGGCATGTGCAGCATGACCGTCTTACCTGCGCGGTGAGCCTCGCGGGCAAATTCGGTGGCGTGCGGAGTGTCAGGCATGATCGCCAGCGTTACCGGGCCGGGGAGCGCCAGCGTACGGCTGTCCCGCGCCGGGTTCTGACCCAGGTCGTCGATGATCAGGCTGAGATAGGCCTTCGGCGGCTTGCCGGTGTTCTCGGCTGGCGCTGCATGGGCAGCACCAGTGATCGAGAGTGTCAGCAGTAACAGAGCGAGAGCGCGCATCCGTCAATTGCCGCGAGTGATACTCAGCCCTTTCAGCAGGCTGAGCGCCTGGCTGAGCTGGAAGTCATCATCCTGCGGACGCGCCTTGGCTGCTGCGCCACCCTTGACGGTTGGCTTGTCGGCACCGCCGTTGCCGTTGCCCAGGTGACCCATCAGGTCGGCTTCCTTGTAGTTCTCGCCGTCTGCTTCGCTGGTGACCTTGGCCCGACGTACCACGATGTCCGGGTTGATGCCCTGCGCCTGGATCGAGCGACCGTTCGGCGTGTAATACAACGCTGTGGTGATCTTCAGAGCGCGATCGTTGTTCAGCGGCAGAACGGTTTGTACCGAGCCTTTGCCGAAGGTATCGATGCCCATCAGAATCCCGCGTTTCTGGTCTTGCAGGGCACCGGCGACGATTTCCGACGCAGAGGCGCTGCCGCCGTTGATCAGCACCACCAGCGGCACGCCTTCGCTGGCGTCTGCCGGGTCTGCCGAGAAACGCAATTCGGAGTTGGCGATGCGGCCTTTGGTGTAGACGATCAGGCCTTTGGTGAGGAAGTGGTCCGCCACCTGCACCGCCGATTGCAGCACGCCGCCGGGGTTGTTGCGCAGGTCGAGAATCAGGCCGCTCATCTTCTTGCCGTTGTCCTTGCGGAATTTGGCCAGCGCCTTGCCGACTTCGTCCCCGGTCTTGACCTGGAACTGAGTGATGCGGATATAGCCGTAGCCGTTCTCCAGCATCTGCGCCTTGACGCTCTTGACCTGGATGGTCGCCCGCGCCAGCGTCACATCAAACGGCGTACCGCCATCGCGCACCAGTGTCAGGGTGATCTTCTCGCCGATCTTGCCGCGCATCTTGTCGACCGCTTCCTGCATGTTCTGGCCCTGGGTCGGCGTACCGTTGATCTTCACGATCAGGTCGCCTGCCTCAATGCCAGCCTTGGACGCAGGTGTGTCGTCGATGGGCGAAACCACCTTGACGAAACCGTCCTCGACGCCCACTTCGATGCCCAGTCCACCGAACTCGCCGCTGGTGCTTTCCTGCAGCTCCTGGAAATCTTCCGGACCCAGGTAGGCGGAGTGTGGATCAAGGTTGCTGAGCATGCCCTTGATGGCGTTTTCCAGCAGAGTCTTGTCGTCCACCGGCTCGACATAGGCCGCCTTGACCCGATCCATGACCTCGGCAAAGGTGCGCAGCTCGTCAAGCGGCAGCGGCGGCTTGGCGTTGGCATTGGGCTTGGCGGGCGAGACTGCTGCAGGCGTGGCTGGCGCGGTCTTTTCGGCAGCTTGCGCCAAAGGCGCGCCAATAACGATGGCAATTGCCAGGGCCAGCGAGGTGAGGCGGGACAAATGCAGCATGTCTAACGAACTCCTACAGATATTGACGCCGGCTTATCCTTGAGTGCGGCACCATTGGGCTGGATCGCTGGGGCGACCCTGCTGACGAATAGCAAAGTACAACGCTGCCGTGTCCTGACCGCCACTATTGCCGACCGTGGAAATCGCTTCACCGGCTTTTACAATGTCACCTGCCGACTTGAGCAGGCTCTGGTTATGCCCATACAGGGTGAGATAACCGTTGCCATGGTCGAGAATGACCAGAAGCCCGGCACCACGCAACCAGTCGGCGAACACCACTCGTCCGCCATGCACTGCATGTACCTGGCTTCCGGCTGCGGCGCTGATCATGACGCCGTCCCATTTGGTTCGCTCGTCATCACCGCGGGCTTCACCGAAACGCGCAAGCAGTCGACCATCAATAGGCCATGGAAGTTTTCCCCGGGCCTCCGCAAAAGGTCCGCCGTAGGAAACTCCGGCACTGGAAACGACTGCGCCGGGGGCTTTGACCAGGCGACGCGGTGTGGGTTCATCAGCGCTTTTACTGCTGCTGGTGCTGTTGTTGCGGGCGACGGCCTCAGCTTCGCGCTGACGTTTCTCTTCTGCCTCGCGAGCGGCGACCAGCGCCTTCTGGCGAGCCTCTTCAGCTTCACGTGCCTGTCGGGCCAGGGTTTCTTCGATGGTCTTGAGAACCTTGGCCAGGTCGGCCTGATCCTGCTGACGGGCCTGCAGTTTCTGATCGCGGGCCTTGTAGTCCTGATTCAGCTTGGCCAGTGCCTGCTGACGCTCCTGGCGCACCTTGGCCAGTTCTTCGCTCTGGCTGTCCAGATTGCTCTTCTGCACCAGCAACTGTGCCTGTTGCAGATCGATGTCTTTTTCGACATTGGCTAGCTGGCGCAGGGTTTCATTGAAGTTGCGTAGCTGCTCCAGGCGCGCCTGGCTCAGGTAATCGTAATACGTGAGGGTTCGGGCGAACTTCTCGGGGTGCTGCTGATTGAGCAACAGCTTGAGGTATTCCTGGCGGCCACTCTGATAGGCGGCGCGGGCCTGGATAGCGATCAGGCGTTGCTGTTCAACGCGGGCACTGTTCAGTTTCTTTTTTTCACTGTCGAGCTTTTGCAGCTCGGTTTCCGTCTTTTTTAGTTCCTTTTGCAGGACCTCGACCTGCTTTTCCAACTTGCCCATTTCGGTTTCGGTGGTGCGCAGGTCCTTCTGGACGCCTGCACGTTCTTCCTGAAGCTTGCCCAGGACTTTTTGCAGCTCCGTCACATCCTGACGCGCAGCATCTATCTGTTTTTGGGTTTGCACACGCTCGTCTTCGGCAAACGCCGGATTGAGCAGGCAGATCAGAGCAAGGGCAATCAAGGCGCGAAGCATGTGGGTGGGCGATACCGAGGAATTGTGAGAAAAAATGTCAGGCTTAGTATGCCCGCCATGCGCTGCAAAAAAAACGCCCCGCAGCCACTGCTTTAGGGCTTGAAACATAAAAAACCGGCTTTGCCTGATGGCTATAGGCCGGTTTTCAGCGTTTTACTTCGCCACAAGGATCGAATGGCCCGTCATCTCTTGCGGTTTCTCCATGCCCAACAGATGCAGCATGGTCGGTGCCACGTCAGCCAGAACACCACCTTCGCGGACTTTCAGCGGGCGCTTGCCGACGTACACGAAAGGCACCGGCTCGGAAGTGTGCGCGGTATGCGCCTGGCCTGTGGAGTCATCGGTCATCTGCTCGACGTTGCCGTGGTCAGCGGTAATCAGTGCTTCACCGCCGACTTTTTCCAATGCCGCGGTAATGCGACCGACGCAGACGTCCAGGCATTCCACGGCCTTGATTGCCGCTTCCATGATGCCGCTGTGGCCGACCATGTCGCCGTTGGCGTAGTTGACGATAATCACGTCATAACGCTGATGCTCGATGGCATCGACAATTTTGTCGGTCACTTCCGGCGCGCTCATTTCCGGCTGCAGGTCGTAGGTGGCGACTTTTGGCGATGGAATCAGAATGCGCTCTTCGCCCGGAAACGGCTCTTCACGACCGCCAGAGAAGAAGAGCGTGACGTGCGCGTATTTTTCGGTTTCGGCGATACGCAGCTGAGTCTTGCCGTTGTCTGCCAGGTATTCGCCCAGCACGTTTTTCAGGCTGCCGGCCGCAAATGCCGAGGGCGCGGGGATGCTTGCCGCGTACTGGGTCAGCATCACGTAATTGACCTTGGGCTGACGGGCGCGCTCGAAATCCTTGAAGTCGTCTTCGACGAACACACGGGTCAGCTCACGGGCGCGGTCGGCGCGGAAGTTCATGAACACCACAGCATCGCCGTCCTCGACGCGGGCGGGTTCACCGATGCGTGTGGCTTTGACGAATTCGTCGTTCTCGTCACGTGCGTAGGCAGCTTCAAGCCCGGCAACACCGCTGTCTGCATGAAATTCGGCGGTGCTGTCGACGATCAGGTTGTAGGCGGTGGAGACCCGGTCCCAGCGGTTGTCACGGTCCATGGCGAAGTAGCGGCCGATGATCGTGGCGGTGCGGCCCTTGCCCAGGCGGGCGAAGGTTGCGTCCATCAGCTCAAGGGATTTCTTCGCGCTGCGCGGTGGCGTGTCGCGACCGTCGAGGAAGGCGTGCAGATAGATTTTTTCTGCACCGCGCTTGACCGCCAGTTCGGCCATGGCGACCAGATGGTCCTGATGACTGTGCACGCCGCCATCGGACAGCAGGCCCATGATGTGGACCGCCTTGCCCGCACCGACAGCTTTATCCACAGCGGCACAGATGGTCGGGTTCTCGAAGAACTCGCCGTCGCGAATCGCTTTGGTCACTCGAGTGAAGTCCTGATACACCACGCGACCGGCACCCAGGTTCATGTGTCCGACTTCGGAGTTGCCCATCTGACCGTCCGGCAGACCGACGTCCATGCCCGACCCTGAAATCAGGCCGTTGAGCATGGTTTCGTAAAGACGATCCATGACCGGCATCTTTGCGGCCAGGATGGCATTGCCTTCATGGCTTTCGCTGTGTCCGAAGCCATCCAGGATGATTAGAACCAGAGGTTTTGGCGTGGCAGTCATAGAACCCACTCGATGCTGGTTGAATAAAGAGAGTAACAAAGTACAAGGGAGCGGCATTTTAGGGACAAGTTCAAACGGCGTCACTGCCGTACGGACTTTGGCCCACCTTGGCTGCTGTGTATACTGGCCGACATTTTAACGCCCTGGAACCTACTGATGGTTGCTCACCTGCTTGAATTCGCCACTAACCACTATTTGATCACCGGTGCCTTCGTCATTCTGCTGGGACTGCTGATCGCTTACGAACTGAGCAAGGGCGGCGCCAGCCTGAGCACTCGCGAGCTGACCGCGCTGGTCAACAGCGACCAGGGCGTGGTCATCGACGTGCGCTCGAAAAAGGATTTCACTGCCGGCCACATCGTGGGATCCCTGAATTTCCCGCAGGACAAGGTGCTGACGCGTACCGCTGAACTGCAGAAATACAAGGACAAGACGTTGATCATAGTCGATGCAATGGGGCAGCATGCTGGCACCACCGCCCGCGAGTTGCTCAAATCCGGCTTCAAGGCGGCCAAGCTGTCCGGCGGCATTTCCAGCTGGCGCGGCGACAACCTTCCCCTGGTGAAGTGAACATGGCTCAAGTCATCGTCTATTCCAGCGATTATTGCCCGTATTGCATACGTGCCAAACAGCTGTTGCAGAGTAAGAGCGTGGCCTTCGAGGAAATCCGTGTCGACGGCAAGCCGCAACTGCGTGCCGAAATGACCAAGAAGGCCGGTCGCACTTCCGTACCGCAGATCTGGATCGGCTCGACCCACGTGGGCGGCTGCGATGACCTGTTTGCTCTGGAGCGTGCCGGCAAGCTTGATGCGCTGCTGGCCTGATTCCCCTTAAACTTTCAGCCCTATCTGACAAGGATCCGAGATGACCGACCAACCGAACAACGGCGCTGTTGCCAACGAAGAAAACGGCCCACAATTTTCCCTGCAGCGTATCTACGTTCGCGACCTGTCGTTCGAAGCGCCAAAAAGCCCGGCAATCTTCCGCCAGGAGTGGACACCGACCGTCAGCCTTGACCTCAACACCCGTCAGAAGCAGCTGGAAGGCGATTTCTATGAAGTCGTGCTGACCCTGTCCGTGACCGTCAACAATGGCGACGAAGTTGCTTTCATCGTTGAAGTGCAACAGGCCGGTATCTTCCTGATCAAGGGTCTGGACGACGGCGCGATGAGCCACACTCTAGGCGCGTTCTGCCCGAACATCCTGTTCCCGTATGCACGCGAAGCCATCGACAACCTGGTCGTACGCGGCTCGTTCCCTGCGCTGATGCTGGCCCCGGTGAACTTCGACGCCCTGTACGCCCAAGAGCTGCAACGCATGCAGGAAGCTGGCGAAACGCCGACTGTGCAATAAGCGTTACCGCTAAAAGCAAAAAGCGCCTTTCGGGGCGCTTTTTTGTGTCTGTTCAAGAACGGCGGCCGGGCCATGGATGCTTTTTTATCGCGATGGCACTGACGACGTAAATTGCGACGTTAGTGACAGGGCGAAGGGACTCGACGAGGGGCGAAAAGGTGACCTGAGTCGAGCCTGAATCTCACTGAATCGCAGAACCGCTGTGTGATGCGGAGCATCAGTCTGGTTAAGCAAATGCCACACTTAGGCCTAAGCAAATCCGTGCTGACGCCATGCCTCATAGACGGCCACGGCCACTGTGTTGGACAGGTTCAGGCTGCGGCAGCCCTCACGCATGGGCAGTCGCAGACGGTGTTCGCTGCTCAGCGAGTCGAGGATGTCGGCGGGCAGGCCGCGGCTCTCCGGGCCGAACAGAAAGGCATCGCCTGGCTCAAAGCTCGCATCATGAAAAGGCCGAGAGCCTTTGGTGGTGAAGGCGAACAACCTAGGGTTGCCGATCTTCTCCAGACAGCTTGCCAGGTCAGCATGCGTCTGCAGCGTGGCATACTCGTGATAGTCGAGCCCGGCGCGGCGCAAGCGCTTGTCGTCCAGCTCGAAACCCAAGGGTTCGATCAAATGCAGGGTGCAGCCGCTGTTGGCGCATAGCCTGATGACATTGCCGGTATTCGGCGGAATTTCTGGTTGAAAAAGGATGACGTGAAACATGCACGGCTCCGAACGAAAAAACGGGATGCATTCTACCCCTGAAGAGGACCCGAGACCGAAGCTATGGCCGCGAGTTCTGGGTTCGATGGCGATTGTCGGCTTTACCGTGGGCACCATTATCGGTCGTCTGCAGCAACCTGACCCCGTTGAACTGGAGCAGATCGAGGAGCTGCCTGCCGGGCTGGCGCTCTGGTTCAATGAGGAGCCGAAGTACCAAGGGTCGACGGTGGATGGCGCTGTGGTGCTCAACGTCGATGCTTCAGGGCGGCCGTGGACGGGCCAACTGAGGTTCGACAACAGGGTTGCACGCTGGAAGGTGGAGCGAGGTGAGAAGGGGTTGGTGCTGACGCTCCTGGCAGCCCGTCCACTTCATGGCGACTGGCGCACTGAGAAGGTGGACGGGCGCTGGAGACTGGAGGTCAGTCTCCGGGAGGAATAAAAGAGGGGAATCCCCGGCCTGCCTGTACCAAGGTCCCCAAAACTGGTGATGTAATACCTATTGCAGAGTGCGTGCCAGTTTTGAGAATTAATCTGAAAGAACAGGCTGACTTAGCCATATCCGGTTAAGCACTTCTTGAGTCCGAAGCCGTTTAATATCATCAACGTATTGAATTTATTAAGTATTTTTCATATTCGAAAACCTTGGATTGGTTGATGAGTCAGCAGCTGTGAATGCTTGGCGCTGGCATCTGGTCGCCCTGAGTATCGCGCCAGGCCCCGCAATGCGGTATCAGCGCATGCACTCAATTTGCGCAGCGCAACGGCGCACACACCCATACTGATGCATTAATGCTGCTGACCATGCTAGGGCACCAGCCTGCGTTGCAGTGCGCGCAGTCCCAGCTCCATGGCAAAAGCGATCACGGCGATCACCAGAATCCCCAGCACCACAACGTCGGTCACCAGAAACTGCGCCGCCGACTGAACCATGAATCCCAGCCCGCTGGTGGCAGCAATAAGCTCTGCGGCCACCAGCGTCGACCAGCCCACGCCCAGGCCGATGCGAATACCGGTAAGAATGTCCGGGAGTGCGCTGGGCAGGACCACGTGCCGAATCAACTGCCAGCGCGTCGCGCCCAGCGACTGTGCCGCCCGCACTTTGGTCGGGTCCACGGTGCGAACGCCGGTAGCCGTGGCAATGGCAATGGCAATGGCAATGGCAATGGCAATGGCAATCGGCGCGAAGATCGCCAGATAAATCAGCAGTACCTTGGAGAATTCGCCGATACCGAACCAGATAACGATCAGCGGCAGGTAGGCCAGCGGTGGTATCGGTCGGTAAAACTCGATCAGCGGGTCAAATATCCCCTGAGCGATGCGGTTATGGCCGATGGCGATTCCTATCGGGATGGCCGTCAAAATTGCCGCGGCCAGCGCCAGACCGATGCGTTGCAGGCTGGCGCCCAGATGCTGCCAGAGTGTGGCGTCCATGTAGCCCTTGGTTGCCAGCAGCCAGCCTTTGCTCAGCACATCCGCTGGCGGCGGCAGGAACAGCGGCTCGATCCAGCCCCCGGCAGTTACCGCCCACCAAAGAGTCAGCAGTGCCGCGAGGGTCAGGATGCTGATCGCTCGTGTGCTCAGATAAACCTTCGGCGTGGGGGCAGCCGGTTGTTTGGCGAACGGTTTGCTGATGCCGGTCAGTTCGCGGCTATCTATAAGCTCATGGCTGCCAACAGGCTCAAGTCCGCTCATACACACTGCTCCCGGGTGCGCTGGGAAAACACGCTGGCCAGCACATGCTCGCGGGTTTCGATAAAGCGCGGATCGGACTTTATCGCGCGGGCCGATTCGCCAGCGGCGTAGCGACGGCCGAAGTTCAGGTGCAGATGCTCGGCGATACGACCAGGGTTAGGGGCGAGCAGAACCAGGTCGGTGGCGAGGAAAACTGCTTCTTCTATGTCGTGGGTTATCAGAAACACCGGCTTGGCGGTACGTTGCCAGACTTGCAGCAATAGCTCCTGCATCTGCTCACGGGTGAAGGCATCCAGTGCACCGAATGGCTCGTCCATCAACAGGATGCGCGGATCGGCTGCCAGCGCTCTGGCCAGGCCGACGCGTTGCCGTTGTCCACCGGACAGCTGCCATATTCGCCGCTGGTCAAAACCGGCCAGATCCACCAGTGCCAACATCTCCCGCGCTCTGGCTTCACGTTCCAAGCGGCCGACACCCGCCAGTTCCAGGCCAAACGCAACATTGGCCAACACGTTCTGCCAGGGCAGTAAGGCATCGTCCTGAAACACCACGCCACGCTCTGCGTTCGGCCCCTCTACGGGAATGCCGTCGAGAGTAACGCTGCCGCTGCCGGGTTTGATGAAGCCGGCGATGAGGTTCAGTAACGAGGTTTTACCGCTGCCGGAGGGGCCAAGCGCAACCAGCAGTTGCTGTGGGCCCAGGCTCAGGTTGATGTCTGCCAGCACGGGGGCCGCTGCACCGGGGTACTGAGCGCCAATACGCTCCAACTGCAACAGCGCCATACGTGTCTCCTTGTGCTGAGAGCGCTTAGCGTGGGATGAACCGGGCGCTGACGTACGGTGAGTAGTCAGGCAGTACCGCATCCACCTTGCCCTGCTCTTTAAGGAATGCTGCGGTTTTGGTCGCCGCCTCGATGGTCGGTGTACCCAGCAGCGCGGTCTGCTCGGCAGCCAGCGGGTAGACATTGCCTTGCAACAGGCCAGGTACGTCAGATGCCTTGGCGCCAGACAGTCGGGTCAGCTTGTCTACGTTGGCCGGGTTGGCGATCCATGCAGCCGGATCCTGGCGATACCGGGCGTAGGCATCGAGCGTTACCTTGGCGAATGCGCTGACAACTTCCGGGTGTTTGTTGGCGAAGTCCTTGCGCACGATCCAGGCATCGAAGGTCGGCGCTCCGACCTTCGCCAGTTCGCCGGAGGTGATCAGCACCTTGCCGGTTTCCTTGGCGACGCCCAGTGCCGGGTCCCAGACGTAAGTGGCATCAATGTCGGCGCGCTTCCAGGCCGCAGCAATGGCGGGCGGTGCGAGATTCAGGATAGTGACCCTGGCCGGATCGATGTTCCAGTGTTTGAGCGCTGCAAGCAGGCTGTAATGGCCGGTAGAGACAAAGGGCACGGCCACTTTCTTGCCGATCAGGTCCTGCGGTGAGTTGATCCCCGAACCATTACGGGTAACCAGCGCCTCGGCCGCGCCGATCTGCGTAGCTATCAGAAAGGTCTCCACCGGGAGTTTGCGGGTAGCGGCGGCTGTGAACGGGCTTGAACCGAGATAGCCGATCTGTACGTCGCCGGATGCGATTGCGGTGATGACGTCCGCACCATTATCGAACTTGCGCCAGGAGATTTTTGAGTCGGTGGCTTTTTCGTAGGCGTTATCGGCCTGGGCAACCTTGGCCGGGTCGACAGTGGTCTGGTAGGCGACGGTAAAGTCTGCTGCCTGTGCAATGAATGTTGCGCCAGTCAACGACAGCGCAGTCAACAAGCGCAGGGAAAAATGCAGTTTCATGATGAAGCTCCGAATCAGACGGGCCGAGGACTGGCTGGATAAGGAGACTAAGTGATCTAAGAATCTTAAAACAAATAACTTTTGGGAATTAGTTTATGAAGCGGCTTTAGAGCCATCTGCAGAACCCATTTGCACATCGAAGGGCTGTTGCGCATCTGCCAATCGGCTCGGGGTTCACGCGCCAGACACCAAAATTGCTTTTTTGTTCACCTGGACTACAGTTGAGCGAATGTTTCAGACGGTAAAAAACGCTGAAAAAGGGTGTTTGGAGCGGTTTTTATAAAATATTTCATGACCGTGGAGCGTCGGGAGTCAAGGTGATGACAATTGTCACATTTCATCACTAATCTCTCTGAAGTGCCCGTTTTACAAGGCTTTTACTGGCAAGCAAATTGCGCTTTGCCGTTGGGGACTATGACCGGTTGGTCGCGATTTGGCCGGTCACTGATACAAAACCAAAAGATCTGACGAATGGTACCGAAATAAATTTTGGGAATTACCCGATTAGGTCGATACACTCCGTGACGTCCTGGCTGACACGAGTTGTGACATATGCCTGATTGTTCTTAGAAGCTGAAAAACGGTTTCTTTTGAGCATGAAGAATTTTCACTAACGTACGGCCACCGACATGCGCGGTCTAGTCAAAAGTCGGGGTGTACAGAATCCATTGATCTCCAGATCGGGACTGTCACCTTTCGCAATATCTCTGGGTCAGGGCAATGCCCGGCACCGGAGACATAAAAAATTAGATTCACGAGGAGCGTAGTTAATGAAGAAGTCCACCCTGGCCTTGGCCGTAACAGTCGGTGTATTGGCCCAGCAGGCCGGTGCAGCTGGTTTCCTTGAAGACAGCAAAGCGTCCGTTAGTTCTCGTACTCTGTATTTCAATAACGACCTGCGTGAAGGCTTTCGTGCATCCGATCAGCGCGAAACCGCTACCGGCCTGAAATTTGACTACACCTCGGGCTTTACCCAGGGCACCGTTGGTTTTGGTCTTGATGCACAAGCCGTGATGGGTCTCCATCTGGGCGGCGGCATTGAACACCACACTGTTAACACGGCCAACACCGTTGTGCCGACCGATACTGATGGTTCTTCGGTCAGCGACTGGTCCCGTGTCGGCGCCAACGCCAAGATGCGCTTCTCCAAAACTGAATTGAAGGTTGGTAACGCTCTGGCACCGAACCTGCCAATTCTGGTCAGCAACGATGGTCGCCTGCTGCCTCAAGCTTTTGAGGGCGGCATCCTGACTTCGAAGGATCTGGACAGCGTTACCTTCACCGCTGGTCAATTGAACAAGTCCATCGGCCGTGCTTCGAGCAACTGGACTGACCTGTCCGTTGCCGGTGCTACTCAGGGCTCCGACCAGTTCCGTTTCGCTGGTGCTGACTGGAAAGTCACCAAAGACCTGACCCTGCAGTACTACTACGCCAACCTGGAAGACTTCTACAAGCAGCACTTCCTGGGTCTGGTTCATGTTTACCCGATCAGCGACAACCAGTCCTTCAAGACTGACCTGCGTTATTTCAACAGCAGCGCTGACGGCAAAAACAGCCAGGCCGCAGCAGGCTATCGTTTCAACAACAACGGTGGTTACGCCTCTCACACCGGTGAAGTCGACAACCAGACCTGGTCTGCCATGTTCACCTACTACCTGGGTGGTCACGCGCTCATGGTCGGTCACCAGCAAGTGGGTGACAGCGGCGGCATGGTCTACCTTGGTCAAGGTAACGTAGTGGATGGTCGCGGTCGTCCTGAAGGTAACGGCGGTTCAAGCTTCTACCTGTTCACCGATTCGATGATCAACGGCTTCAACCGTGCTGGTGAAAACACCACATTCGGTCAGTACTCGTATGACTTTGCCAAGGTCGGTGTTCCTGGTCTGAAGGCTGCGATTGCTTACTTGAGCGGTGATGACATCCGTGACGTAAACCGCAATCTGGGTACTCACTCCGAGTGGGAACGCGATATGCGCGTTGACTATGTGATTCAAAGCGGCGTGTTGAAAGGCTTCGGTACTACTGTACGTCACGGCACCTTCCGCGGTGACGTCGCTACTACTGCTGACACCGATCAAACCCGTATCCTCTTCAACTACACCTACAACTTCTTGTAAGTGTACTGAAGCCTGAAGAAACCCCGCCCGGTGCGGGGTTTCTTTTGCCTGTTTTTTGATATTCCTGGCAGGTCTATCAATCACATTATTTATTCTTTTTAACTTTTCTCAGCAGGGCGCACAGTAACGTCATACCAAGGCCTACCCGATACAGACAAGGAGCAACACCATGACACTGCGACTTGGCGACATCGCCCCTGACTTCGAGCAGGAATCCAGCGAAGGTCGTATCCGTTTCCATGAATGGCTCGGCGACAGCTGGGGTGTGTTGTTTTCTCATCCGGCAGACTTCACGCCTGTNNTGGGCTTCACCGCCAAATTGAAAGACGAGTTTGCCAAGCGCGGTGTGAAAGCCATTGCGCTGTCGGTAGACCCGGTTGACTCGCACATCAAGTGGATCGACGACATCAACACCACGCAAAACACCCAGGTTAACTTCCCGATTCTGGCCGATGCCGACCGTAAGGTCTCCGACCTGTATGACCTTATTCATCCCAATGCCAACGACACACTGACTGTGCGCTCGCTGTTCGTGATCGACCCTAAGAGGGTGTAGAC
>NZ_LJQT01000424.1:0-6115 GCF_001400515.1 Pseudomonas meliae
TTGTTCAGCGTCTCCTTAACATTATGAGGACCATTAACGTGAATCAATGTCGGCTTGTTGATTCGACCCGGCACAAACCCAAATCTCGCCCATCGCAGCTCGCCTGCCCGACCGTCATAAATGACCAGATTACCGTCATCCAGGGACAGGTGGCTGTGGTACCAATAGGATTTGTCCCTTGTATGGGTACTTTCCGCAATCCACTGCCTTGCTCGCATCGGGTCATACAGAAAGCCACTGTTGCTGACGACGAACCAGGGAGCACCCGATTGCCTACGGGAAAGGGTACGACTGTGAGGCTGATTACCATCAGCAACCCAAATCGGATGTCCGTTATCCCTGATCACAAAATTGCCATCGCCTTGCAGCTCCAAACGAAAACGCCCGCTGGGCGATTGTAAAAACTGCCCAGGCGTCATTTTTTGATTGGGCGGCAACACAGGAGCACCGCTATTGTTAAATTGACCATATTGAATACTCATACTTTCACCGTTTGAAAGTTAATAAATGAGTATTCAAGTAATCAGCAAACATCCAAGGCTGTGCGGTAAATAGATACCGCACTCAACTATTTATTTCGCACGTATCACTGCAGGAACGAACTTGCTCGCGAAGAACGATCACGCGGTATGACCCGGGGGACCTCATCGGCCTTATCGCGGGCAAGAAACGCCCCCACAGGAGACCACATGCTGCTGTGGGACGGCTTCAGCCCAGACTGTGTAAAAACGTCACGAGCGAAGGCAAGACAAGGCAAAAACAGGCGAAAAACGGCCGGGGTCGCGATCGACTCCAGGTGTTCTAAATGAGCATTTTTCGCCTGTTTTTAACGCAGTATTGCCAAGCGCAGTAGTTTTTACACAGTCTGAGCCGGGAAGGCAGTAGTTCCGTAGACAAATATCCGGTGGATGTACTGGCCTCTTCCCGGCTAAAGCCGGTCCCACTGGATGTGCGTTGCGCTGCAAACAAAAAACCCGCCATCGCTGGCGANNNGCGGGTTTTTTTCAGCAAGCGAAGCTTAGATCGCGCCGTGACTGCGCAGCAGATCCAGCACCTGTTTAACGCTTTCTTCCAGGTTGAGTGTCTGCGTGTCGATCACCAGATCGGCATTCAGCGGCACGTCATACGGAAAGGACTCGCCAGGAATGTTGTCGCCATCAGCGGCATACAGGCCTTGCGGGTCACGCTCGCGGCAGACTGCTGGCGACGCCTGAACATAGACGGTCAGCAGACGATCCTTGCCGATCAGCGCCTTGGCGCGCTCACGGCCCTCGGCATCCGGCGCCACAAAGGCAGCCAGGGTCAGCAGGCCCGCTTCGTTGAACTGGCGCGCCACGTGGGCGGCACGGCTCCAGTTCTCGGTACGCCCGGCACGGTCCTGTGGCAAGCCCTTGTTCAGGTCATGACGCAGGTTCTGACCGTCCAGCACATAGACCGCACGGCCCATGTCGAACAACTTACGCTCGACCGCATACGCCAACGTACTTTTGCCTGCGCCGGACAGGCCGCTGAACAATACGGTAGCCGGCTGCTGGCCGAAACGCTGCGCACGCTCTTCAGTCGAGACGTGGGCCAGCTCGCCATGATGCTGCGAGCCACCGCCTGAAACCGGCTTGGCAATGATCATGCCCGCTGCCACAGTGCCATTGGTCAGACGATCGATGACGATGAACGAGCCAGTGGTGGGGTTTCTGTCATAGCCGTCCAGCGCGATGGGCGCATCGAGGCTGACTTTGACGCGTCCGATCTCGTTCAACTGCAACGAGCTGGCAGGGCCTTCCTGCAGCGTGTTCACATCGACCCGATGAGTAATGCTGGCAATAGAGCCAGGCACATAGCTGGTAGCGCGCTTGATGTCGTACTTCTTGCCCGGCAGCATGGGCTCTTCGGCCATCCACACCAGCATCGCGTCGAACGCATCGCTGACCTGTGGGACGTTGTCGGCATGCACCAGCAGATCACCGCGGGAAATGTCGATCTCGTCTTCCATGGTCAGCGTCACGGCCTGCCCCGGACCGGCCTGCTCCAGTTCGCCTTCAAAAGTGACGATGGACTTCACACGGCTGCTCTTGCCCGACGGCAGCACGACGATCTCGTCGCCCTTGTGCACGATACCGCTGGCCAGCGTACCGGCGAAACCGCGGAAGTTCAGGTTTGGACGGTTGACGTACTGCACCGGGAATCGCAGGTCCGCATAGTTGCGGTCGCTGGCAATTTCGACGGTCTCGAGAATTTCCATCAGCGACTGGCCGGTGTACCAGGGCGAACGCTCGCTCTTGTTCACCACGTTGTCGCCCTTGAGCGCCGACATTGGAACAAACGCCATGGTGGTCGGCTTGAACGCGATACCCTCGGCGAACTTCAGGTAATCGGCCTTGATCGATTCGAACACGCTCTCATCGAAGCCGTTGAGGTCCATCTTGTTGATGGCGACGACGATGTGCTTGATACCCAGCAGAGAGGCGATATAGCTGTGACGACGGGTCTGGGTCTGCACGCCATAGCGCGCGTCCACCAGAATGATCGCCAGGTCACAGGTCGAAGCGCCGGTGGCCATGTTACGGGTGTACTGCTCATGGCCCGGTGTATCGGCAATGATGAACTTGCGCTTGGCCGTGGAGAAATAGCGATAGGCAACATCGATAGTGATGCCCTGCTCCCGCTCGGCCTGCAGACCATCCACCAGCAACGCCAGATCGACGTCATCGCCGGTGGTGCCGGACTTCTTCGAGTCCCGGGTGATGGCTTCAAGGTGATCTTCATAGATCATCTTCGAGTCATGCAGCAGACGCCCGATCAGCGTGCTCTTGCCGTCATCGACGTTGCCACAGGTAAGAAAGCGCAGCATTTCCTTGCGTTCGTGCTGGCCCAGATAGGCGAGGATGTCCTCGCTGATCAAATCGGATTGATGCGACATGTGACACCCCTTAGAAATAACCCTGACGTTTCTTTTCTTCCATCGAGCCGGCACCGTCATGGTCAATGACCCGGCCCTGGCGTTCGGAAGTTCGTGTCAGCAGCATTTCCTGAATGATGTCGGTCAGGCTGGTCGCTTCGGACTCGACAGCACCGGTCAGCGGGTAGCAGCCCAGCGTGCGGAAACGGACCTTTTTCTTGACGATGCGCGACTTCTCTTCATCGGTGAGATGCTCGAGGATGCGCTCGTCGTCGATCATGATCAGCGTACCGTTCTTCTCGATCACGTCGCGCTCGGCGGCGAAGTACAGCGGCACGATAGGGATGCCTTCAAGGTAGATGTACTGCCAGATGTCCAGCTCGGTCCAGTTGGAGAGCGGGAACACCCGGATAGACTCGCCTTTGTTGACGTTGCCGTTATAGACATTCCACAGCTCGGGGCGCTGGTTTTTAGGGTCCCAGCGATGTTTGCTGTCGCGGAACGAATAGACGCGTTCCTTGGCCCGGGACTTTTCTTCGTCGCGCCGGGCACCGCCGAAAGCGGCATCGAAACCATGCTTGTCGAGCGCCTGCTTCAGGCCCTCGGTCTTCATGATGTCGGTATGTTTGGCGCTGCCGTGGGTGAAGGGGTTGATGCCCTGCGCCACACCATCGGGGTTGATGTGAGTGATCAGGTCCAGGCCCATTTCCTCGACCATCTTGTCGCGAAAACGATACATCTCCTGGAATTTCCAGCGAGTATCGACGTGCATGACCGGAAATGGCAATTTACCGGGGAAGAATGCCTTGCGCGCCAGGTGCAGCATCACGGCCGAATCCTTGCCGATCGAGTACAGCATCACCGGGTTATCGAACTCGGCGGCGACCTCGCGGATAATGTGGATGCTTTCCGCCTCCAGCTGTTTCAGATGCGTCAGTTTGTCAACCATGGCTACTCACGGATTGCGTTCGTTATGGACCGGGAAACCCCGGGGCGGCCTGCGGGCCGTATTCGAGCCGAGCACTTTAACATGCGTGATATCGCTAATCAGCGATGCAGCTAGATCGAAACGATCTATGCATATGCCCTGCTGTTTGATCGTTCAAATCGGGTTGGGGCAGTCGATGAAGATATGCTCGAGTGCAAAGCGTCGGGCCAGGTAATCACCCAGGGCCTGAACGCCATATCGCTCGGTGGCGTGATGACCGCCCGCGATGAAGCTGATGTCGTTCTCCCGTGCGCTGTGGAATGTCTGCTCCGACGCTTCGCCACTCAGGAAAAGATCAACGCCTTCCAGCACTGCCTGATCAATGTAGTTCTGACCACCGCCCGTGCACCAGCCGACACGGCGAATCATCTGACTGCCTTCGATGAGCAATGGCTCACGCCCCAGCGCATCCTGCACGCGACGGGCAAAATCCCGCGGCGTCATGGGTTCGGACAACGAACCGATCAAGCCGACCACTCGCGAATTTTCGGGGTCCAGCGGGCCTTCGACAGTGATGTCCAACTGACGTGCCAGCTGCACGTTATTGCCCACTTCAGGGTGCACGTCCAGCGGCAGGTGGTAGGCAAGCAGGCTGATGTCGTGCTTGAGCAGAGTTTTCAGGCGACGCTGCTTCATGCCGACAACACAGGGGTTTTCGCCTTTCCAGAAATAACCGTGATGGACCAGAATCAGATCAGCCTGAGCCTCTAAGGCAGCGTCCAGCAATGCCTGGCTGGCCGTCACGCCGCTGACGATGCGCATCACTTGAGGCCGACCCTCGACCTGAAGGCCATTAGGGCAATAATCCTGAATCCGGGCACTGTTCAGATAGCGGTCGGCTTCTTCGACCAGGGTGCTCAGGGCAACAGCCATAAAAGACTCCTAAATATGCAGTTCAGAGCTGCGTTGTACTCGTATAATGCCCGCCATTATGGCGCACCCGTGGCAAAACTTTCTGCGCCCGCAACCATCAGGACTTGTTAAATGTTCAAGGCACTGCGTTTTTTCGGCTGGCCATTGCTGGCTGGCGTGCTTATCGCCATGCTGATTATTCAGCGCTATCCGCAGTGGGTCGGCCTGCCGAGCCTGGATGTCAATCTGCAACAGGCTCCGCAGACCACCAACGTCATGCAAGGTCCGTCGTCCTATGCCGATGCGGTCATTGCCGCAGCGCCCGCGGTGGTCAACCTCTACACCACCAAGATGGTCAACAAGGGCAACAATCCGCTTTTCGAAGACCCGCAGTTCCGCCGCTTCTTCGGCGACAACACGCCCAAGCAGAAGCGCATGGAGTCGAGCCTTGGCTCTGGCGTCATGATGAGCCCCGAAGGCTACATACTGACCAATAACCACGTCACCACAGGCGCGGACCAGATCGTGGTGGCGCTAAAAGACGGCCGCGAAACCATTGCCCGGGTCATCGGCAATGACCCGGAAACCGACCTGGCGGTGCTCAAGATCGATTTGAAAAACCTGCCCGCGATTACCATCGCGCGCTCTGACAGCATTCGCATCGGCGACGTAGCACTGGCGATCGGCAACCCGTTCGGGGTCGGTCAGACCGTGACCATGGGGATCATCAGTGCCACCGGGCGCAATCAATTGGGCCTCAACACTTATGAAGACTTCATTCAGACTGATGCGGCCATCAACCCGGGTAACTCGGGCGGTGCGCTGGTAGACGCCAGCGGCAATCTGATCGGTATCAATACCGCGATCTTTTCCAAGTCCGGCGGCTCGCAGGGCATCGGCTTCGCTATTCCGACCAAATTGGCAATGGATGTCATGAAGTCGATCATCGAGCACGGTCAGGTCATTCGTGGCTGGCTGGGCATCGAAGTTCAACCGCTGACCCAGGAACTGGCCGAATCCTTCGGGCTGAAGGATCGTCCAGGTATCGTTGTGGCCGGCATCTTCCGCGACGGACCGGCGCAGAAAGCCGGCCTGCAACTGGGCGACGTGATCCTGAGCATCAATGGCGAACCTGCCGGCGACGGTCGTCGCTCGATGAACCAGGTGGCGCGCACCAAACCCAAGGACAAGATTGCTATCGACGTGATGCGCAACGGCAAGGAGATGCGCCTGAGCGCCGAGGTCGGCCTGCGCCCACCACCCGCCCCGACACCCGCCGCAGCGCCGGAGTGATGCGCCATTACCTGAAAGTGCGGTACAGCACAGATCTGTGACGCCGGGAATAAAGGGCATCCGGGCTTCTGCCCGAAGGGCGTGGG
>NZ_LJQT01000009.1:0-12030 GCF_001400515.1 Pseudomonas meliae
ACGCGGAGCGTGGGAACGAGAATCTGAGCCGAACGCCAATCACCTGACACCACAGAACCACGAACTGCATGCCTACGCGGAGCGCAGGCACGATAGTCATCTCAAGTGAGCACAGAGACGATAATGCAGGTCGCCTGAATCAGCGGCGCCGGAACAGCGGTAGCGGCTCGTCGGTTGCAGCCTGATAGGTCACCGAAAAGTCCTTGAGGCCTTCCAGCGCCTCGTACGGGTCCTTGTCGGCACGCACTGCAAAGGCGTCGAAGCCACAGCGGCGCATGTAGAACAACTGATCGCGCAACACGTCGCCGATGGCACGTAATTCGCCCTTGTAGCCAAAGCGATCACGCAACAGGCGCGCGTTCGAGAAGCTACGACCGTCAGTGAAAGCCGGAAAGTTCAGGGCGATGACCTGAAACTGGTCCACATCTGCGCCAATCTCTTCGGCTTCTTCATCACTGTCCAGCCATACGCCCAAACCGCCATCGCGTGCCTTCAATGCATGCGCGTGTTCGCGCCACAGTGCCAGCGGCACGATCAGGTCGTCGCAGTTCGACAGGCTGTCAAAGGTGGTTTCCTTCGGCAACAAGTGCCAGGTTTCATCAATGACTTCGTTGTTCTTAATGATTCGCTGCATAGACGCGCTCCTTGAAAGGGTCAATGCCAATACGTTGGTAGGTGTCGATAAAGCGCTCGTCTTCTGTACGTTTTTCAACGTAGACGTCGATCAGCTTCTCGATCACGTCCGGCATCGCCTCCTGGGCAAAGGAAGGGCCGAGGATCTTGCCGAGGCTCGCATCACGGCTGGCACTGCCGCCGAGTGAGACCTGATAGAACTCTTCACCTTTCTTGTCCACGCCCAGCACGCCGATATGGCCGACGTGGTGGTGGCCGCAAGCATTCATGCAGCCGGAAATATTCAGGTCCAGCTCGCCGATATCGAACAGGTAGTCCAGATCGTCGAAGCGGCGCTGGATGGATTCTGCAATCGGAATCGACTTGGCGTTGGCCAACGAGCAGAAATCACCGCCAGGGCAGCAGATGATGTCGGTCAGAAGACCAATGTTCGGTGTGGCAAAACCATTGTCGCGCAGCTCGTTCCACAGGGTGAACAGCTCGGCCTGCTCGACGTCGGCCAGGATGATGTTCTGCTCGTGGGAAGTGCGCAGTTGACCAAAGCTGTAGCGATCGGCCAGATCGGCGATGGCGTCCAGCTGCTTGTCGGTCACGTCGCCCGGCGCAACGCCGGTGGGCTTGAGCGACAGGGTCACAGCAATGTAGCCAGGCTTTTTGTGGGCCAGCACATTGCGTTGACGCCAGCGAGCGAAACCTGGGTGTTGAGCGTCCAGTGCTGCCAGTTCGGCGTGCTGGTCGCTGAGAGCCTTGTATTGCGGGTCGACGAAGTGCCGGGAAACGCGCTGCACTTCGGCTTCGGTCAGGGTGGTCTGGCCACCACGCAAGTGCGCCATTTCGGCGTCGACCTTGGCGGCGAACACCTCGGGCGTCAGTGCCTTGACCAGAATCTTGATCCGCGCCTTGTACTTGTTATCGCGACGGCCATAACGGTTGTAGACCCGCAGGATGGCGTCGAGGTAACTCAGCAGGTCCTGCCACGGCAGGAACTCGTTGATGAAGGCACCTACAACCGGCGTACGGCCAAGGCCGCCACCCACCAGGACGCGGAAACCCAGCTCGCCGGCTTCGTTGCGCAACGGTTCAAGACCGATGTCATGTACTTCGATGGCGGCGCGATCACTGGTCGAACCGTTGATTGCGATCTTGAACTTGCGCGGCAGGTAGGCGAACTCCGGGTGGAACGTGGTCCACTGGCGGACTATTTCGCACCATGGGCGTGGGTCCACCAGCTCGTCTGCAGCAACACCGGCAAACTGGTCGGTGGTCACGTTGCGCAGGCAGTTGCCGCTGGTCTGGATCGCGTGCATCTGCACGGTCGCCAGTTCAGCGAGAATATCCGGTACATCTTCAAGCGCAGGCCAGTTGAACTGTACGTTCTGGCGAGTACTGATGTGCGCGTAGCCCTTGTCGTAGTCACGGGCAATTTTGGCCATCATGCGCGCCTGACGCGAGGTCAGCTGGCCGTATGGAACCGCCACACGCAACATCGGCGCAAAGCGCTGCACATAAAGGCCGTTTTGCAGGCGCAATGGTCGAAATTCTTCTTCGCTCAGCTCCCCGGCCAGATAGCGTCGGGTCTGATCCCGGAACTGCTTGACGCGGTCCTCGATGATCTTCTGATCGTAATCGTCGTATACGTACATATAGGTCCTGTTCTCAGGCTTCGTCATGAAGCAGGGCAGTTGCGTCAGTCAGGGCACACGCCCGTCACTCGCGGTAGCCTGCTTCATCTGGTCAATTCTGCGCGCACGACCGCGCACTCCGTCGGGAGCGAAGGCGACGATAGCAGTTTGCAGATATCGATAAAAGTGATGTTTGTATATATGCAAATCACTAAAAGCGATAAGCAAAAAGGCGTTCGGTCATATCCCTGCTTGCCGTGTGGGCAAGACTCGACTTAACTGTGAATTGACCGATGCCGAATGAGTGTCGTAACCCTTCCTTTCATATGCAATCACCCATAAGACCGACAAGAGGCGATGCGATGAGCAAGCACCCGAAAGTAACCAAACCGGGCAGATCCGTGGACACCTGGGCCATTTTATTCATTGTCATACTGGCCGTGGGCGCGGCGATGTTCTGGGCAAGCAGCCAGTGACGGCTGAACAAAGAATTTGCCTGAGTCTCCAGAACCTTGCTGTAGCAGCCGATAACTCGCGTGTAGCGATAAATTCCTGCTACCTCAAGGTTCGTTGATATGAAGGCGCTATTTGTTGGCTGGCTAATGCTATTCGGCTTTTGGTGGGCCGGATCCGCATGTGCCGCCTCGGTGGTATTTCTGAGTCCCGGTACAGAGACCGATGGCTATTGGCAGAGCCATGCCCGGGTGATGCAGACGGCCGCCGATACCACCGGTATGTCACTCAAAATTCTCTATACCGATCGCGACACCCGCAAGTTGCTGGCCATGGCGCGCGATACGCTGCAAGGGTATGTGCGTCCGGACTACCTGATGTTTTCCAATGAGCTGAATGTCGCCCCTGAAATCCTGCGTATGTCTACAGGCAGCGGGGTCAAGCTGTTCGCCGTCAACAATACACTGACGGCGGATCAGATTCGTATTCTGGGTGATCTGCCGTCGCGCTATCCGGATTTCATTGGCAGCCTGGTCGGCAACGACGAGCAGGGTGGTTACCTCACGGCGAAAAGGCTTATCAGCCTTGCTCACCCGGTCATGGACGGGCAGGAGGTTGAAATGCTCGCGTTCTCGGGCACCAACACCACGCCTGTGTCCCTGTTGCGTGAAAAAGGCATGCTGCGCGCCTTGTCAGAGCACCCGGAGGTGCATTTGCGGCAAATTGCGCTGGGAGGATGGCGTCGGGATCGCGCACTCGAGCAGGCGCGCGTGTTGTTCAAACGCTACCCGCAGACACGCCTGGTATGGGCTGCCAATGAGCAAATGGCGTTCAGTGCGATGGATGCATTGCGGGAAAAAGGCGGTAAACCGGGTGAAGATTTGTTGTTCAGTGCCATTAATGGCACCTCGCTTTCATTGCAGGCCCAGCTCAATGGCAATCTGAGCGTGGTTGCTACCGGGCATTTCACCCTGGGCGGATGGGCAATCATCCTGTTGCATCGCTATGACACTGCCCAGCGGCAAGCCCGGCAACAGGTCGGCGCACGCACTATCGATGTGTTGCACCTGGTCGAGCCACAGGACACGCAACGCTTTCTGAACGCAACCCGCGAGGAGCGCTACCGGCTTGATATTCAGGCATTCAACGTGGGGGCTTTTGGCGAGGACTCACCGTTTTCCCTGAAAAACATGTTGCCGCCTGATCGCCCAGGCGGCAAGTAGCCGGGTCAGTGCTTACTCGTCATAACCCAGGTTCGGTGCCAGCCAGCGCTCGGTGACGCTCAGGTCCTGGCCTTTGCGGGCGGTGTAGCTTTCGACCTGATCCTTATCCACCTTGCCTACCGCAAAGTACTGCGCCTGAGGATGGGCAAAATACCAGCCGCTGACGGCCGCAGCCGGGAACATTGCGTAGTGCTCGGTCAGGAACACGCCGCTTTTGCCGGACGTATGTTCGGGTGTGCCTTCCGGCAGTGGATCGAGCAGGGCGAACAGGGTGCCTTTTTCGGTGTGATCCGGGCAGGCCGGGTAGCCGGGAGCCGGACGAATGCCCATGTATTGCTCCTTGATCAACGCCTCGTTGTCCAGCGCCTCGTCTTTCGCGTAACCCCAGTATTCCTTGCGCACCTGCTGGTGCAGCCATTCGGCACAGGCCTCGGCCAGACGGTCGGCGAGCGCCTTGACCATGATCGAGTTGTAGTCGTCGCCCTTGTCCTGATACGCCTTGGCAACTTCTTCGGCACCAATGCCGGCTGTGGTGATGAAACCACCGATGTAGTCGGTCAGGCCACTGTCTTTCGGCGCGACGAAGTCGGCCAGCGAAAAATTCGGCTTGCCGTCAGGCTTTATGGTCTGTTGGCGCAGGTGATGCAGCTTCGCCAGCGGCTTGCCGTCGTCGCCATAGACTTCCAGATCATCATCGTTGACCTGATTGGCTGGCCAGAAGCCGAATACTGCACGGGCGCTGATCAGTTTCTCGTCGATCAGCTTGCGCAGCATCTGAGTGGCGTCCGCATACAGCGCGGTGGCCGCTTCACCGACCACTTCGTCGGTCAGGATGCGCGGGTATTTACCGGCCAGATCCCAGGAGATGAAGAACGGTGTCCAGTCGATGTATTCGGCCAGCACGTTAAGGTCGATATCCTGCAGGACCCGGGTGCCGGTGAAGGTCGGTTGGGCAGGGGTATAGTTTTCCCAGTCGAATTGCGGCTTTTTCGCCACCGCCGCGCCATAGCTCAAGCGCTCGGTGCGCGCACTGCGTGCCGAGGTACGCTCACGTACTTCGACGTATTCCAGGCGGGTCTTTTCGATGAAGGCCGGTTTCAGTTCTTTCGACAGTAACTGGGTCGCCACGCCCACCGCACGTGAAGCGTCGGTGACGTAGATGACTGCATCATTGCTGTATTTAGGCTCGATCTTGACCGCAGTGTGGGCTTTGGAGGTGGTCGCGCCACCGATCATCAAGGGCAGATGGAAGTCCTGGCGCTGCATTTCCCGGGCAACATGGACCATTTCGTCCAGCGACGGCGTGATCAGGCCTGACAGACCAATGATGTCGCACTTTTCATCGCGCGCCACCTGGAGAATTTTCTCGGCAGGCACCATCACCCCGAGATCGACGATGTCGTAGCCGTTACAGCCCAGCACCACGCCAACGATGTTCTTGCCAATGTCATGGACGTCGCCCTTGACCGTGGCCATGAGGATCTTGCCCTTGGCTTCGGGCTTGTCGCCTTTTTCCAGCTCGATGAACGGGATCAGGTGCGCAACTGCCTGTTTCATGACCCGTGCGGACTTCACCACCTGAGGCAGGAACATCTTGCCTGCGCCAAACAGGTCACCGACCACGTTCATGCCCGCCATCAATGGGCCTTCAATCACTTCGATGGGGCGGGTGAATGCCAGACGCGACTCTTCGGTGTCCTGCACGATATGAGTGGTGATGCCCTTGACCAGCGCATGCTCCAGCCGTTGATTGACCGGCCAGCTGCGCCATTCCTCGGTTTCCGCTTCCTTGACGCTGCCATCACCCTTGAACTTGTCGGCAATTGCCAGCAGTGCGTCGGTGCCTTCGGCGTTACGGTTGAGCACCACGTCTTCGACGCAGTCACGCAGTTCAGCAGGGATCTGGTCGTAGATTTCCAGCTGGCCGGCGTTGACGATGCCCATGCTCAGGCCGTTGCGGATCGCATGCAGCAGGAACACCGAGTGAATCGCCTCGCGCACCGGGTTGTTGCCGCGGAACGAGAACGACACGTTGGACACGCCACCCGAGGTCAACGCATACGGCAGCTCGTCACGGATGTAGGCGCAGGCGTTGATGAAGTCCACGGCATAGTTGTTGTGCTCTTCAATACCGGTAGCGATGGCGAAGATGTTCGGGTCGAAGATAATGTCTTCCGGCGGGAAGCCCACTTCGTTGACCAGAATGTCGTAGGAGCGCTTGCAGATTTCCTTCTTGCGCGCCTCGGTGTCGGCCTGCCCCTGTTCATCGAAGGCCATGACCACCACGGCTGCACCATAGCGCTTGCACAGGCGGGCGTGATGAATGAACTGCTCGACGCCTTCCTTCATGCTGATGGAGTTGACGATGCCCTTGCCCTGGATGCATTTGAGGCCGGCCTCGATCACTTCCCACTTGGACGAGTCGATCATGATCGGTACGCGGGAAATGTCCGGCTCGCCTGCGATCAGGTTGAGGAAGGTCACCATGGCCTTCTTCGAGTCGAGCATCCCTTCGTCCATGTTGATGTCGATCACCTGGGCACCGGCTTCGACCTGCTGCAGGGCGACTTCCAGCGCTTCGGTGTAGTTGTCTTCACGAATCAGACGGGCAAAGCGGGCAGAGCCGGTGATGTTGGTGCGCTCGCCGACGTTGACGAACAGCGACTGACGATCAATGGTGAACGGTTCCAGGCCCGACAGGCGGCAGGCTTTTGGAATGTCCGGAATTTCGCGTGGCGCGTAGCCCGAAACAGCCTCGGCAATCGCCTTGATGTGCGCTGGCGTCGTACCGCAGCAACCGCCGACGATGTTCAGGAAGCCGCTTTGCGCGAACTCTTCGATGATCTTCGCCGTCTGGCTCGGCAGCTCGTCGTATTCGCCAAAGGCGTTGGGCAGACCGGCGTTGGGGTGCGCAGATACATGGGTGTTGGCCTTGTTGGCCAGCTCTTGCAGGTAAGGGCGCAGCTCGCTGGCACCCAGCGCGCAGTTCAGACCGACCGAGATCGGTTTGGCGTGGCTGATCGAGTTCCAGAAGGCTTCTGTGGTCTGTCCCGACAGGGTACGTCCCGAAGCGTCGGTGATGGTCCCGGAAATCATGATCGGCAGTTCAAAACCCACTTCTTCGAACACGCCCTGCACGGCAAAGATCGCCGCCTTGGCGTTAAGTGTGTCGAAAATGGTTTCGATCAGGATGAGGTCGGCACCGCCCTCGATCAGCCCCTTGGTGGCTTCGCTGTAGTTCTCGACCAGCTCGTCGAACGTGACGTTGCGATAGCCAGGGTTGTTGACGTCCGGCGACAGCGAGCAGGTGCGGCTGGTAGGGCCCAGCACGCCCGCCACGAAGCGCGGCTTGTCCGGCGTTTCAAGGGTTTTGGCGTCTGCGACCTTGCGTGCCAGGCGCGCGCCTTCCACGTTCAGTTCGTAGACGATCGACTCCATGCCATAGTCGGCCTGGGAGACCTGAGTGGCGTTGAAGGTATTGGTTTCGAGAATGTCGGCACCGGCATCCAGATAAGCCTTCTCAATGGCGCCGATCACGTCAGGCCGGGTCAGGATCAACAGGTCGTTGTTGCCCTTGACATCGCTTGGCCAATCGGCGAAGCGCTTGCCCCGATAATCGTGCTCTTCAAGCCTGTAGCTCTGAATCATGGTGCCCATGCCGCCATCGAGGATTAGAATCCTCTGTTTCAGAGCAGTGAGAAAGGCTTGATGGCGGGCGCGGCGGTCAGACATGGGGGCTACCTTGAGAAGGTCGATACTTTAAAGGACGGGATGATAGCAAACCGGAGCGGTTTTGGTGGTGCTGCGGCTTTTGCATGAAAATCATTCATGTTGGAGGCAATTACGGCCTAGTAGAATTGTGCCATTTTTAATGACAGAGCCTACGGGATATGCCGCACCGTTTGTTGGCAAGCATCGCCTTGCTTTTTATCTGCTGTGCTGCACAGGCCCAGACACCCTCAGCCACACCCGCAAGCCCGGCTATTTCCTACGTAAAGGATATTCAGCCGATCCTTACCGAGAAATGCGTTGCCTGCCATGCCTGCAACGACGCTCCCTGCCAGCTGAACCTGGGCAGCGGGGAAGGCGTGAGCCGTGGTGCCAGCAAGATCCCGGTTTACCAGGGCGAGCGCAGCGAGGCGGTAGCGCCGACCCGACTGTTTTATGATGCGCGTGATACCGAGGCGTGGCGCGGCAAGGGTTTTTACTCTGTGCTGGAGGCCCAGGGCAGTCAGGCAGCCCTGATGGCGCGCATGCTCGATCTGGGGCGCAGCGCGCCGTTGCCGGCCAACAGCAAAATTCCAGACGAGATCGCACTGGGCATCAATCGCGAAAATGTCTGCCCGCTGCCCGGCGAATTCAACGCCTATGCCGCAGCTCATGCGCAACAAGGCATGCCACTGGCGGTGGCTGGCCTGACCGATGCCGAATACCAGACGCTGCAACGCTGGCTGGCCGCCGGTGCCCCGGTCGAGCAGCAGGGCATTACCCCGAGTGTCACGGAAACGGCGCAGATCAATGCCTGGGAGGCGCAGCTCAACGAGCCTGGCGCGAATCAGGCGCTGGTCGGTCGCTGGCTGTTCGAGCACCTGTTCCTGGCGCACATCTATTTCGAAGGCGGTGAGGCGGGGCACTTCTTCCAGTGGGTGCGCTCGCGAACTCCAAGCGGCAAGCCTGTGGACCTGATCGCTACTCGTCGCCCCGACGATGATCCGGGCAGTGACTTCTATTATCGATTGATCCCTGTGCAGGGCGTGATCGTTCACAAGACCCACATTACCTATGCCATGAGCCCACAGAAACTGATGCGGGTCAGGCAGTTGTTCTATGGTAACGACTGGAAGGTCAACGCACTGCCTGGCTATGGCCCTGGCCATCGGGCCAATCCGTTCCTGACCTTTGAAGCGATCCCGGCAGCGGCGCGTTATCAGTTCATGCTCGACAACGCCGAGTATTTCGTCCGCACCTTCATTCGCGGGCCGGTCTGTCGCGGGCAGATCGCGACCGATGTGATTCGCGATCAGTTCTGGGTACTGTTCCAGGACCCGGCGCACGACCACTACATCACCGATGCGGCTTATCGCGGGCAGGCCACGCCTTTACTGGCCATGCCGGGGCAGAACGATGACGTCGGCAGCGTGCTCAGCCTGTGGCTGTCGTACCGGGACCGGCGTAATCAATATGAAGACATGCGCCGCGACAGTTACGCAAAAATGCCGGCACCGGGGTGGAGCACGCTGTGGGCTGGCAACGACAATGCCTTGCTGACCGTTTTCCGTCATTTCGACAGCGCTTCGGTCAATAAAGGCCTGATTGGCGACGTGCCGCACTCCATGTGGTTGTTCGACTTCCCGTTGCTGGAGCGTACCTATTACCAGTTGGCGGTGAACTTCGATGTCTATGGCAACGTTTCACATCAGGCACAGACCCGGCTGTATTTCGATTTGATCCGCAACGGTGCCGAGATCAACTTCCTGCGCCTGATGCCTGCCGATCGTCGGGAAGACATACTCAGCAATCTTTATCAGGATGGCGGCAAGATCAAGATGTGGCTGGATTACCAGAAGATCGATGACGATACGCCAACCGGTATCAAACTCGATGAAAAGGCCCCGCAGCGTGACTTTGCGTTCAAGCTGATCGAGCGTTCCGGCAACCTGAATGCCGCGCCTGATCCAATCAACCGCTGTAGCGGGGCGTATTGTTCTCGGCCAAACCTCGACAGCAGTTTTGCCCAGGCGGAACAGGCACTGAGCCGTTTGACCTCACGCCCGGCGGCGGGCCTGAAAGTCATCGATCAATTGCCGGAAGCAAGCATGCTGCGCATCGAGGGCAGCGACGGCAAACGCATGATCTACAGCATGCTGCGCAACCGTGCGCACAGTAACGTCGCGTTTCTGCTGGGCGAGTCTTATCGCTATATACCGGGGCTGGACACACTGACCGTCTACCCGGGCGTGCTCAGCAGTTATCCGAATTTCATCTTCAATATTCCGGTCGCACAGGTGCCGGCCTTTGTCGATGCCATGCAGCAGAGCAAGGATCAGGCGAGTTTCGGAAAAATCGTCCAGCGTTGGGGCATCCGTCGTACTCATCCACTGTTCTGGAGTTACTTCCACGATCTGAATCGCTACGTTCAGGAAACTGAACCACGCGAAGCGGGTGTGCTGGACATGAATCGCTACGAGAACCTCTGAAAAACCGGGGCTTCACGCCGCAGGCCCTTGTGCAACATGGCCTTGCCTGCGGCCATCTTTACTTCCTGAACAAAATGTATCTCGCGCGATCTTTTTTCCAAAAAGGTGGTCCGAAATGGTGCGCGTCATAGGCCGGTTTATCAAACGACCCATGATTGAAAGTCAGGCAGTAGAGGTTTTTTGTGATGTTGATTTCAGTTCAGGCGCTACGGGCGTTCGCAGCGTGGGTCGTGGTGTGTCATCACTTCATGCAGATTTTTTTCGATTTCAAGGCCAGCGGCCCGGTGGGACAGTTCTTTGTGTCGAAGGGCGCGGTCGGCGTTGATATCTTCTTTGTCATCAGTGGTCTGGTTATCTTTTTGTCGACGCAGAACAGCGATATGCCTGCACGGCGCTTCATTCTGCATCGTCTGATTCGCATCGTTCCGGCCTATTGGCTGTACACCGCCGCCATGGCTCTGTTGTTGCTGATTGCAGCACCGATGCTCCCGCATCAGGTCATCGGCTGGCAGAACTTCCTCTTGTCACTGGTATTCATTCCTTCCGAAAACCCCGGTGGTTATGGCCTTTACCCGACGCTTAACGTCGGCTGGACGCTCAACTATGAGATGTTTTTCTACCTGCTGTTCTCGGTGGTATTCCTCTTTCAACAGCGTCACCGGCCGCTGATCATTGCCGCAGCGCTGTTTGCGGTCAGTGAGGTTCTGGCTCGCGCCGGGCTGATCAGCCGCTTCTATGGCAATGACATCATTTACGAATTCCTGCTGGGTATCGGCATCGGCATCCTCTATCGCCGTGGCTGGATCAAACAGGCGCTATGGCTGCCGCTGGCGGGCATTGCGGTAGGGCTGTATGCGATCAATCACCTGACCAACGAGCAGCGTCTGCTTAACTGGGGCCTGCCGAGTGCCTTGATCGTACTATCGTGCATCTCGCTGGAACCGTATTTCCAGGGCAACAGGCTGCTCAAGGTACTGGGCGACTGCTCGTACTCGGTCTACCTGCTGCACGTTCTGGTGCTGTACGGCGGCTTGCTGATGGCGCAGCGCTTTGGCCTCAGCCCCTATGTGGTTTTCGCGTTCTGCGTGCCGATCATCGCCATCGGTGCCTGGGTCAGTTATGAGTGGATCGAGAAGGGTCTTTACCGCCGGATGAAAGCCTGGCTGGATGGACGCCGAGCGGTCAGCCAGGCGCAGGCATTAACCTGACAAAAATACTAGGACTTTGTGTGACGGTGCCGATTGGCGTAAACTGCTGGCACGTCTGCGAGGAATTTTCATGACCGCTATCACTATTACCGATGCCGCCCACGATTATCTGGCCGATCTGCTGGAAAAGCAGAACACCCCGGGCATTGGCATCCGCGTATTTATTACCCAGCCCGGCACTCAGTACGCTGAAACCTGCATTGCCTACTGCAAGCCGGGTGAAGAAAAGCCGGAAGACAAGGCTATCGGCCTGAAGAGCTTCACCGCCTGGATTGATGGTTTCAGCGAAGCCTTTCTGGATGATGCCGTAGTTGATTACGCCACTGATCGCATGGGCGGCCAGTTGACCATCAAGGCACCAAACGCCAAGGTGCCAATGGTCAATGCCGACAGCCCGATCAACGAGCGCATCAATTATTATCTGCAAACCGAGATCAATCCGGGCCTTGCCAGTCACGGCGGTCAGGTCACGCTGATCGATGTGGTTGAAGAAGAGTCGAAAAATATTGCTGTTCTGCAATTCGGTGGCGGTTGCCAGGGTTGCGGTCAGGCCGATGTCACGTTGAAGGAAGGTATCGAGCGTACGTTGCTTGAGCGCATTCCCGAGCTGTCGGGTGTTCGCGATGTTACCGACCATACGCAGAAAGAAAACGCTTACTACTAAGCCTTTCTCTGCTGCGCAAAAACGCCCTAG